>CAYTFF010000171.1:0-2534 GCA_964437045.1 uncultured Dehalococcoidia bacterium | reverse complement strand
ACAATATAAAGTTATAGGAAATCTACCTTACTATGCTGCTTTACCAATTATACGGTTATTTTTAGAAGCTGACCATAAACCTAACTCAATGGTTGTAATGGTACAAAAAGAAGTAGCTCAAAATATGCAAGCTTCTCCAGGGCAAATGAATTTACTCTCTGTAGCAGTTCAGCTATTTAGTAATCCTAAAATAATTGGGTATGTTCCCCCAAAAGCTTTTAAACCACAACCTAAAGTAACTTCAGCTATAGTTCGACTTGAGGTATTCAAGAAACCTATTTTAGAATTGGATTCGCTTGAGGAGTTTTTTAAAGTTGTAAAAGCAGGATTTAGCACCAAACGGAAGCAGTTAAAAAATTCATTAAGTAATCAACTAAATATATCCAATATTGATGCTGAAAAATTGTTAATAGCAATATCAATAGATCCAAAAAGACGTGCCCAAACATTAACCATAAAAGAATGGGGTAGGTTATATAATTATTGGTCTACAAATTATAGAAATGTTGAATTTAAAAGCTTACGCTAAAATTAATCTCACCTTGGAAGTTATATCCAAACGCATTGATGGTTATCATGAAATAACCTCAGTTTTTCAATCCATCAGTCTTTATGATGAAATAAAATTGGGTCACAGTAATTCAATTTCAATAGAATGTAGTTTGAAACAGTTGGATAATACTAACAATATTGTTATAGAGGCTGCATCTCTTTTGAAAAAATATACAGGCATAAATAAAGGGGTTAAAATCATCCTAAATAAAAATATTCCAGTCAGTGCAGGTTTGGGTGGTGGTAGTAGTGATGCAGCTACTGTATTAGTAGGATTGAATCAACTTTGGGAATTGAGACTTTCAAATAAGCAACTTATTGAAATAGCATCTGATATTGGATCTGACGTACCATTTTTCCTTCAAAATGGTACAGCTTTGGTGCAAGGTAGAGGTGAAAGGGTAAAACGACTTGAAAATGCTAAATTGGGTTGGATAATACTATTAACTCCACCGATTCATCTTAAATCTAAAACCGCTAATCTATATTCCCTTATCTCTCCTGAACATTTCACAAAAGGATTACTAACTCACAAATTAGCAGCTAGAATAAAAGGTGGAGGAGACGTCCCCCCAGAGTTTCTTTTCAATGTATTTGAACACGTATTTGATAACGCTTATCATGAAATCAAAGGATACCAGGAAATTTTCAAACGAGTTGGAGGTAAGGAAATTCAGCTTGCTGGGAGTGGTCCAACTCTGTATAGTTTTGTTAGTTCACGTGAGGTTGGAACCGCGATGCAATTATTATTGAAGTATCAATATAAACTCGAATCTTATTTGGCAAGGCCATGGTTTCCAGAAACGAGGTTATAAGTTGGAAGGCATCATAGTCGGATCTACATGTGGCATTATTATTGGGTTGATAGTTATAGGAATAACACCTGTTATGATTATTTCCCAAACAAACATGCCTGCCAATCTAAATAAATACCTTAAAACCCATTCCTCTTTAACCCAATTATTTCTGCCATTAACTTTTTTGATCCAAGTAATTTTGGCAATAATAGGGCTTATTATTGGGGTTCTGTATAGTTTTTTGCCATCTTCTATTTCCTTGATAGGATTAGGGAGTCCAAACTACATATTTTCAATGGGTATTATGCTATTATCAATAATGATATTCCTGCCATTTTTGTTATTACTGAGATCAGCTTGGAAAGGAATTACTATTATTCAGATATCATTCATAGGGATTTTTGGCTGGGTTTTACCACATGTTATGGCATAATACAGGGAAACCACCTTTGGAATGTGCTGATTTAATTTTTCTTATAGAGATTAATTGATATCATAGGTTTAATTATTTGTAAGTTTATTCGGTTAACCATCTAAAATTTATTGTGACACTTGTTGATGAAAAAAAACCTGTTCGAGAACAAATCTGGATCTGCCTAGATCTAGAAACGACTGGTCTTGATAATAATTTAGAAGAAATAATAGAAATTGGGGCAGTCAAATTTAAAGGCGATAAGCTTCTGGATTCCTATCAAACTTTTGTTAATCCAATAAGAAAATTATCAGACTTTGTTATAAATTATACGCATATATCTCAAACTGATGTTGATTCTGCGCCATATTTTGCAACCGTAGCAGGAGACCTAGCTGAGTTTGTTGAGGATTTCCCTATAGTTGGGCATAATATCCCATTTGATATAGGGTTTCTAAATAAGAAAGGACTGAGTTTAACAAATTTACTCAGTGATACTTGGGATTTGTCTTATATCCTGTTACCGCAAACCTCTTCATACGCTTTGGGTCCATTAGCAGAAACGCTTGGCATTATTCATCCCCAACCACATAGAGCTTTGGCAGATGCCGATGTAACGAGGCTAGTATTTGGGAAACTAATTGATAAGTTATATAAATTGGATTTACCTGTATTAAATAAATTACATCAAATATCTTCTCGCTCACAATCCATTTTGAAGGATGTTATCGCTGATATCCTGCTTGAAAAAAAATACAATTCTACGACGATAT
>CAYTFF010000170.1:0-2544 GCA_964437045.1 uncultured Dehalococcoidia bacterium | reverse complement strand
CATCACAAGAAAATATGTCAAGGTTTGCGGGGCTTTCAGGGGACTTATTAGTTTGGTATATTTAAGCGAGGAATGAGATAGTTGCAGATAAATATCCGGGATCTACGCCATCATATTCTAGCGACCATCCTTCATCATTATTATGGTATTTCATAAAGGTTCCCCAAGTTTTTTCAAAAGCATCAATCAATTTTGGTTCATTAAGGATATCATGAGTTTTCCAAATTGCTAGAGCTGCGATAGCATGATGGTTTGCTAAAATTCCACCAGCTTCTTTTCTATTCCCAATTGAATAAGCAGCTTTAAAGCAGGTGTCTAATATCTTTTCTCGTAGGGTGTCAGGTATATGTTCTTGCAGGATTTTGTACGCCTCAGCTACGGCATATGTAGTGAAAGCAGGTGGCCCAGCCCATCCGCGTGCGAATGGATAAAACTCATCAAATGTCCCATCTTTATGTTGTATGGTCGTCCAAAAATCCATCCCAGCAATAGCCCATTCTAATATTTTCGGATTTCCATAATATGGATTATTTGGAAAATTATGTTTATAGACAAGAGCTAATGTTAGTACGCCAAATTGAGGTAATGCATCAGGGAAATCATCAGTTTTATCTAGCCAATAACGGCGATGGAAAGACCCATATGTTGGGGAAAAAGAATTTCTATCTTGAAGTGTTAAGATTCTTTTAATTTGTGGGATCGCCATATCCACATAGGTGATGCCAGGTAGAGTCTTGTTAGATAATTTACTATTCATCTTTTATATTATGCCGTAAATTAACCTTACTCAGAGATGTAAATTTTGAAATCATATCAGCCAGTAATCCGATAGTAGCTATTTGCAAAGCCGCCAAAAATATGACAACTATGGTGACAGCTAAGCCTTCGCCAATAATTGCTCTATATGCAAGTAGTCCTATACCTATTAGTGCTAAAACCAAGCTAATAGGCGTAAAAATTTTTAGAGGTGCAAAATATATTATCGTACGGATTATCAAATTGAAGAAATTGATTGAGTCACGGATAGGTCTTATTTTGGATTTACCTATTCTATGTTCGTAATTAATGGGTATAAATGATACTGAATAGTTATTTGTAAGTAATGCTAAAGTAATTGTAGTGGTAAATGAAAAACCGTTAGGGCAAATAGGGGAAAATAAATTAATGACTTCCTTCGAGAAAATCCTCAAACCTGAATTTAAATCTGGAATTTTAATGCCTGTAAGATAATTAGCCAGAGAATTCAGAATCCATTTAGCTGGTTTTCTCATTAAAGGAACAGCAACATTTGAACCTGTACGGGATCCAACAATCATATCTGTATCATCTATTTGTTTCATTAGCTTAGGAATATATTGTGGTGAGTAAGTACCATCAGCATCGGTTATGCATATTAGGGGGTATTTAGCCTTTCTTATACCAGTTTTAAGGGCAGCTCCATAACCTTTATTAATCTGATGATTAATTAATCTAACAGACTTGTTACCAGCTATCTTGGCTGTTTCATCTGTGGATCCATCATTTACCACTATAATTTCATAATTTATACTACTCTGTTCCATAATTTTGATTGTCTCATCTAGAACAGAGCTAATACCGTCCTCCTCATTATAGGCAGGTATTATGATGCTTAAATTTTTAATTAGATTCATTTTTATCCTATAAGCTCATTTTTTTGTGATCGTCTAAACCAAATCACCCAGGTTGCAGTAATACCTGCGTATAACCAAAAAATATTGTCTGGAAATATTGATCCAAGTCCTGGATTAATTATTGAAAGAAATAAGATTACCAGAATTCCACCTAACATACCTATGGATATACATCGTACATTTGGAGTAATATTTTGTCTTAACAGCCAGATTATTTGTGCGATCGGAATCATAAGTACCATGAGTAATGATATGCCAAAAGGGATACCAAATTTATATGTCCAATCAAATATAGCACTATGAGTTGGTAGATAGTCATTGTCAGATGTACGTTCACCTGGCAAATAACCCCCAATACCAAAAACAGGATTATCTCTGGCAATTATTATTGATTGCTTAATGTCATTTATCCTCCCCGCTTCACCAGTAAGTTGGGAGATTGATCCAGTTAACCCGCGGTTAATAACAGTATCTACAGGTGTTAATATTATTAATACTAATATTATAGTGCCAGTGATAGCTATCACTTTAGCGTGTAATTTTCTCCAATGAGTGAATAGTATTGGAAGAATACCCACGATAGCCGCTACAATCGCAAGATAAAATGTAGCAAATATTAAGAATAAAATGCATAAGCTTACTAGGATAATAGATATTCTTTTAATTCTCTTTGAGGGCCAGGTTAATGCCATATTTAATAATAGCGGTATAATCATTGCTACAGTCCAACTACGGGATGGTGCTCCTATTTCAAGAATGCCTGCTATTGAACTTTTACATGGTTCAGGAAATCCATGACAGGCTCTCATTAGGCTATTAGCAAAAATTTCTGATTCGAACCAAGGTGAAAAAAAATACGTTATCATAAAAGGTAACCATAAAATAACAAAGG
>CAYTFF010000169.1:0-2573 GCA_964437045.1 uncultured Dehalococcoidia bacterium | reverse complement strand
AACTCTAGAGGCTCCCACTCCAACAAACATTTCTACGAATTCACTACCGCTAATTGAGAAGAATGGGACACCGGCTTCTCCTGCTACTGCGCGAGCTAGTAAGGTCTTACCAGTACCTGGCGGCCCTACCAACAACATGCCTTTTGGAATTCGAGCTCCTAAGGCAGCAAATCTTTCCGGAAAACGTAGGAATTCTACCACTTCTTGTAATTCTGTTTTGGCCTCTTCAACTCCTGCAACATCTGAGAAACTTACAGAGGGTCGATTTGCAGTAAACATCCTTGCCTTACTTCGTCCAAAACTCATAGTTTGATTACTACCACCCTGAGCCTGACGCATCATAAACAATAGGATAGCCCCAAAGAAAATGATCGGTAGGAAGTTAATAAGTACACCAAACATGTTGCCGAAGGCACTGGAACTAGTAACTTTTATGCTAATACCACTCGTATCTACTACTCCGCCTCTTTCCATAATCTCGTAGATACTAACGCCCTCTTCCTTACGGGATTTTAGGATAGAACCATCTGTTGTTTTAGCTGTCAAATCTCTTCCAGTCACCTCAACTTCTGAAAGAGTGTTGTTTTTTGCCCTTGCCACTATATCACTAACCGGCACTTCTATAGATGAAGTTCCAGGGCTAAAGAACGTAAAGAAAATTGCTACAACGGCTACTATTACTAACAAATATATGAAGCTATTGCGCATCCAGCGCGAACCCATCCGAATCCTCCCGTAGGTAATTAGGTAACATATGCTTTAGTGATTATTTTATCCGATAGTAATACAAAAATCAAAAGATGTTCTTATAATTAGCTACTAAAAGTTATGTGGACTTCTTCTAAGCATCTGGTATAATGTCTCTACATCCAATAAATAAGAAAGGATGGTGAACTTAATTGGATACGCTAATCCTCTTACTAGCCGTGTTAGCGGCTCTGGGAGGGGGTGCAGTGGCTGGTTATTTTCTCCAGCAAAACATCAGCAATAAACGAAATGACAGGGCAAGAACAGAAGCTTCTCATATATTAGAAGAAGCAGAGAAACAACAAAAAGATATAGTACTTCAGGCAAAGGAAGAGGCATTTAAAATACGATCCTCAAGTGAGGCGGAGATAAGGGAGCGGCGCGTTGAGCTAGGCAATATGGATCGCAGGCTTAACAATAGAGAAGAAAATCTCGAACGACGAAATGAAAGTTTAGAACTTAAAGCGCGTGAGCTAACTGATAGAGAGGTGGAAGTTGAGACTCTTCAAAAAGATTTGCAGGAAACTAAATCAAAAGAGATAGCCCTGTTAGAACAAATTTCTGGCATGTCTTCTGGGGATGCAAAAGATCTCTTACTAAGACGAGCAGATGATGAAATTCAGCACGAGGTTGCTAGGCGTTATAGAGACGTAGAAGAGCTTGCCAAGGTAGAAGCTGACGAAAAAGCTAGAAAAGTCGTAACATTAGCCATACATCGTCTAGCTGTTGATGTTGTTTCGGAGTCGACAGTCACTGTAATACCAATCCCAAGTGATGATATGAAAGGCCGAATAATCGGTCGTGAAGGTAGAAATATACGAGCCATAGAGGCAGCTACAGGAGTAGACCTTATCGTTGATGATACTCCTGAGGCAGTTACTGTTTCATGCTTTGATCCTATTAGACGTGAAATAGCCAAAGTAGCGCTAAGTAAACTGATATCAGATGGCCGGATACATCCAGCTAAAATTGAAGAGATGGTTGATAAAGCTACTAGGGAAGTTGAAGAGACCATCTGGAAAGAAGGTGAGAATGCCGTCTTTGATGCAGGTGTTAGAGGCTTAAATCCAGTGATAGTAAAACTTCTTTGTAGGTTAAAATATCGTTATAGCTATGGAGAAATTGTCCTGCAACATAGTGTGGAAGTTTCTTTAATAGCAGGAATGCTTGCTGCAGAGATAGGTGCTAGTACAGAAGTAGCAAAAGCAGGGGGACTTTTACATGATATTGGTAAAGCTCTTACTCATGAAGTAGAGGGTCCACATGCAGAGATAGGAGCAGAAGTTGCTGAGAAATACGGACTGTCTGCCGAAATTCATAGGGCCATAATGGAGCATCATGATACCGAGATGGGCTCTATTGAAGCCTTTCTGGTAGCTGCATCTGATGCAATTAGTGCTGCACGACCTGGGGCTAGGAAAGACACAGCTGAACATTATGTTAAGCGACTGGAAGCATTGGAAAGTGTGGCCAACTCCTTTGAAGGAGTGGAGAAGTGTTACGCAATACAAGCAGGCAGAGAGGTACGCATAATGGTGGCACCTGAGAATGTAGATGATATTGCCGCATCAACATTAGCAAGAAATATTGTCAAAAAAATTGAAGAACAATTAACTTATCCGGGTCAGATTAAGGTCACAGTAATCAGAGAGACTAGGAATACAGAATACGCTAGGTAACACCACTATTTATTTTTCATATGTCTCGGCTGAGACATATGAAAGTTTAAGGTAAGTAATTCAGTATTATTTGATACGGGAAGATGCAGTAGTTTGCAAATCCTAATGATCGGCGACATTATAGGTAAAATTGGTAGAACAGCAGTA
>CAYTFF010000168.1:0-2607 GCA_964437045.1 uncultured Dehalococcoidia bacterium | reverse complement strand
ATTCCAACTATATGATCAGTTTGTGCTATCTCTAAACATGCCTCGATAAGAATTTTCTCGAGAAATGGATTCCCAACCTGAACCGTTGATCGAAGTTCTCGCTCCTCTTCAAATGAACGGGACGCTAAACCAGATGCACCATGTATTCCATCTCGACCTGTATCAGCACCAACAAGCATAAGAAGGTTGCCAGCTCCTCCTGCTTGAGACTTAATAATTTTATCCTTTTCGACCAAGCCAACACACATAGCATTCACTAAAGGGTTAGTATTGTAAGACGGAGAAAAATATATTTCACCACCCACATCTGGAATACCCAAGCAATTACCATACCCAGAAATACCTCCAATAACCCCATTAAAAAGATATCTGTTCCTAGGATCTGAGAGAAGCCCAAATCGAAGTGAATTAAGAAGAGCTATAGGCCTTGCACCCATTGCAAAAATATCTCTAACAATACCTCCAACTCCTGTGGCAGCACCCTGGTATGGTTCAACAGCGGAGGGATGGTTATGAGATTCTATTTTCATAACTATTGCAAGCCCTTGACCTATATCGATTACTCCTGCGTTCTCAGTACCCGGGCTAACAATCAAAAGAGGGCTTTGGCTAGGTAAAAGTCGTAGAAGTTCCTTAGAATGTTTATATCCACAATGCTCACTCCACAAAGAGCCTATCATTCCTAATTCTACTGAGTTGGGCTCTCTATTAAGCCTCTCCACAATAATGGAATACTCTTCCTGAGTAAGTGCTACTACATCTAGATCTGTTTTTGTTATAGGCATTACCGATCAATTGTATATTGTTTTACAAAAAATGTGAAAGTCTAAATATCTACAAATAGTTCAAAATAGATTGAAATATAAAACGCCCATCCGTACCACCAAGAATATCCTCCGTGCATCTTTCTGGATGTGGCATCATTCCAAGAACATTCCCCTCTTGGTTTGTAATTCCTGCAATATTATTAATTGAACCATTTGGATTAGAATCATCAGTTATTTTACCATCAGAATTACTATAGCGAAAAATTACCTGTCCATTATTTTCGATTCGTTCCAAAGTGGATTTATCCAAATAGTAATTCCCTTCCCCATGAGAAATTGGTATATTCAAAATCTGCCCAGGGGTACATTCGGAAGAAAAAGCCGTGGAATTATTTTCTACTCGTAGATTAGTCCAGTCACATCTAAATTCGAGATGCCGATTACGAATTAACGCTCCTGGAAGTAGCCCAGCCTCACATAATATTTGAAACCCATTACAAATTCCAAATACCAATTTCCCTTGATTAGCAGCAGCCGTAAGGGACTTCATCACTGGAGAAAATCTCGCAATAGCACCAGTTCTCAAATAGTCTCCGTAGGAAAATCCTCCTGGTAAAATCAGACAATCATAAGGAGAGAGGTCTTCTTCTTTATGCCAAACATAGTCAACTGGTGATTTAAAAACTTCTTTGATTACTGAAAAGCAGTCAACATCACTCCAGGTCCCAGGAAAAACAACAACACCAAACTTCACTTATTACTCCTATAAACACCTAGTTTGGATTTGACTGAATCTTCTGTTAAGCACGGATAGTCTATTCTGCTAATTTTTCTTCTAATAATTTGGTTACAATCTCGTTTACCAGAGAGCCATCTGCCTTACCTTTAAGCTGAGGCATTAACTGCCCCATAACTTTACCCTTATCCCCTGGCACTTCAGGGTTAACTTGACTTATTACTGATTTAACTATCTTTAGAATTTCTTCTCTAGACATCTGAGCCGGTAAATACTCTTGAAGGATTAATAAATCAGCTTGTTCTTTTGCTACTAGATCTGGCCTATTACCCTTTGTAAACTCAGTTATACTCTCTTTTATCTGTTTTGCCTGTCGGGCAATTACCTCGATTACATCTTGATCTTTAAGTTGAGATTGTTTGCGAATTTCTTCATTGTGGATTGCAGATCGAAGAAAATTCAAGATGGACCGACGGACTTTATCCCCATCACGCATAGCCTTCTTAGTATCCTCTAAAAGCTTATCTTGAAGGCTCATAAAAATAATTGGTTAGCGGATTATCGGCTATTACGAGCGCTCTTGCGACGTTTAGCTGCTTCTTTCTTCTTTCTCTTGACACTTGGCTTCTCGAAATGCTCTCTACGACGAGCCTCAGCAAGTATCCCGTCCTGTTGCACTTTCTTATTGAAGCGCTTCAGCAAGCTCTCAAAAGATTCCCCTTCTGTAAGGATTACGTTAGACAATCCCACTATTCCTTTCTTTTGTAACGGGTTAGTGAATATAAAACCAAGCTAAATTATAGCGTTCAGGCATGTTAGTGTCAATTAAAAATCTTCATTACTGACGATGATTAAATAAAACCAATCGTTTGATATTTTATACGGCTATAAATACTCTCAATGACTGAGCTAATGTGAAGACTCATTTAACCCAGCCTCACAAGATTTACAAAATTATAGTCTGCACTCTTTTAAAAGTAATAAATGTTGATGGCGGAGAGGGTGGGATTCGAACCCACGGTCCCGCATAAACGAGACACGCGATTTCCAGTCGCGCCTATTCGGCCACTCTAGCACCTCTCCTGAATAGGCTTCAAGCAGTTT
>CAYTFF010000167.1:0-2610 GCA_964437045.1 uncultured Dehalococcoidia bacterium | reverse complement strand
AGGTATGCTGTACATATCAGTAACAGTATCACGATATTTAATAAAGTGTGGGGATTCTATATGGAAATCCAATGCGTAATTGTCCTTATAAATTTCAACTAGAAAAAATAATTGATGATTCTCCTTGTCCTCAATAAATGAGTAAAGAAAATTTCCATCGTCTTTACTCATTATATCAGAAGCATCTTCTTTAATTGCAATATAGATCTAAAGGATTAATAAAAGGTGAACAACTTGAACAAGTAATTAGAGATTATTACTTTTCAGAGAATAAAATGTAAGAATTAAAACCGGTTTAATGGGACAGCTTCAAATTCCTCAATATTATTAAGATATATACTGGACTTGAAAAGATATATGAATTAAACTGTATGACGCTCATAAATGTTAAAATTTATGAGCTGTAGCATGAATATTAAGTAGCCATTGGGAGGCATAGCCAATGACTGAAGAATTTAGCTTTAAGACATTTAGCGATCAAGGTTTTTATCAAATTGTAAATAAAAGAGTTGTGGATTTAGCTGAATTAAAATCAGGACAGCGGGTAATTGATTTAGCCTGTGGTACAGGTGCTGTTACGCGGTTAATCCTGGAAGGTTTACGAGAAGCTTGTGACTCAGTCGTGATAGGCATAGATCACTCTGCTACCGCCCTGAAGCATGCAATGAAAGATCTGGGGGAATTCAAAGATGCCACGCTTCAGTTGGTTCAAAGTAGAATAGAGTTAATATCAGATGTAATAAGAGATTCTGTTGATACTGTGATTCTTTGTAATGCTATACACTACATACCAGACAAACAAGCACTAATCTCTGAAATTTCTAAAACTCTTAGACCAGGTGGTTCGTTTGTTTTTAACACTTCATTTTTTGATGGAGCTCACCAACCGGGATCCGAAACGTTCTATAGACGTTGGATGATGAAAGCGATCAGAGGGCTCCACAGCGATCATAAATTAAGACCCAAAAAAGAACAAAAAGTCGAGGCCAGGAGACCTCTTACGCCGAACGACTATAAAGATTTGTTGGCAGAAAATGGATTTAAAATTAAAAGCAAAAATGTTCATACCGTAGATGTTCCCATGGAGGGATGGGTGACCATTAGTCAGTTCGAGGATTTTATTTCTGGAGCTCTCCCAGGTGTACCATTAGATAAAGCTAGCTCAACACTAATTGATGCCGTTAAAGATACTTTTCAAGAGTTGAGTTTAACAGTTGTACCTAGAAATTGGCTAGAGATAGTAGCCGTAAAGGTTTAGCAGACGATTCCCGCAAGACTAGATTAATAAGCTAACTTATATTCCCATAAACGTTTTTATTTGTTGTTTGATAGGTATTCGCTAAGTCTTTTTACGTTGTAATTTGCACCACCTCCCGCCAAACTTTCAATCGCGGATCTAGCTGTATCTAAGGATGTGAAGCAAGGTATTTTACGCTGGGTTGCTGCCTGTCGAATTTCAAATCCATCTCGTAATGGTATTCGGGCTCCAGATACAGTATTAACTACAGCATCCACAGTACCATTAACTATAATGTCAACAACATTAGGGTGTCCTTCACCCAGCTTCTTTTCTATTACAGTAGCCTTTATACCTATGGCATTTATAACAGCTGCAGTTCCTTCCGTGGCGAAAATTTTATAACCTACCCTATGAAGGTCCTTTACTAGGGATAGCGATTCTACTTTATCTTTATCAGCAATACTTAGTAAAATAGAACCTTTTGGAGGTAGCATCAATCCTCCACTAAGAAGGGCTTTAGCTACGGCTGATTCAAAACTATAATCTATGCCCATAACTTCGCCTGTTGATTTCATTTCTGGTCCAAGGTATGTTTCAACTCCTATTAGCTTACTCATTGAAAATACTGGGGCTTTTACTGCTACTAGGCTTTGTTTTTTCCAAAGTCCTCCCCTATAGCCTTGATCATTAATAGTTTTACCTAACATTACTCTACTAGCAATGCGAACCATTGGTACCCCGGTGACTTTTGATATGAATGGTATGGTCCTGCTAGCTCTAGGGTTTACCTCCAAAACATAAACAGTGGAAGTCATATCGTTATAAAGACGTGTAGTTGGCCTAGAATATGGAGTACCACATAAAATAACATATTGGATGTTCATAAGGCCTTTCATTTCCAATGCCAGTCCTATCTTGGTTGTGTAGTCAACTATGTCTTCCACTTCTTTATTTGTTAGGGTTAGGCCTGGATATACAGCCATTGAATCTCCACTATGTACACCAGCCCTTTCTACATGTTCCATGACTCCCGGGATTAAGACTTGTTCTCCATCGCAAACAGCATCAACTTCCACTTCTCTCCCTAACAAATATTTATCCAATAAGACTGGTTTACCGTTACCTAAGTCTACAGATGTAGAAAGATATGTGATTAGTTCGGTTGGAGTTTCAACTATTTCCATGGCTCTGCCACCCAATACATAACTTGGTCGAACTAGTAATGGGTACTCCAAATTGTCAGCAACTTTAAGAGCTTCTTCTATCGATGTTACAGTCGCACCTGGTGGTTGTGGAATTCCTAGTGAATCTAAGAAATTCTCAAATAATCGTCTATCAGATGCTGTATCTATGGCTTTTGCGCTTGAACC
>CAYTFF010000166.1:0-2625 GCA_964437045.1 uncultured Dehalococcoidia bacterium | reverse complement strand
AACCAAGGTGAAAAAAAATACGTTATCATAAAAGGTAACCATAAAATAACAAAGGCCATTACCGATATAATCCCAGCGATAAGTATGTTCCTAATGTGTCTAGGATTGTCTACCAGTAATATAATTAACATTAATGGTATTGAGCCTTGGACTAAACGATACAAAAGCTGGAATGAACTTGGCCCATGTTGTGCAATAACATGGATAAATATGATGATAACTGATATAGAAAACGTAATGATAAGTTTATCTAGGTGTAATTGCTTACCTTTGAGGATAAAATAAACTATTCCAATACCAATTGTTGATAAGGTAATAATATCTAGTGGTGAATTCAAAATTGCATATGGAGTGATTCTTATCCAATATGGAACTAGCATAAGGATGAAAAAGTAAAAATAAAAACCTAAAATGGGCCGTTTTAGAACTAGTAAGACTAAAAGAATTGATGGGATTAGGTACGGAAACATAGAGTCACTAGTCAAAGCTATTGAAAGTATAATACTCAGGAGAGATAAAGCCAGTACAAAAATAGTGAATTGAATTATATTTGGAGATTTACCCCCCAGTTTTTGTATTAGTATCAATTGAGTGTTTCCGAGTCCAATAGTTTTAAATTTCTTAAAATATCGATAGAAACAGATTTTCGAGAGTATCTCGGATGAACTGTTGCACGAGCTTGTTTACCCATTTTAATTCTTAAAGTGTCATTCACTAATAAATCTTTGATCTTGTCTGCCATTATTTTAGGATTATTAAGTGGAACCAAAAAACCATTTTTGCCATCAATGATGTAATCTTTAGGTCCACCACAGTCAGTACTAATCACTGGGATTCCAGATGCCATAGCTTCTAATCCTGTTAAACCAAGTCCTTCCTGCCAAGAAGGTATTAATAAGATGCTGGCATTTTTATATATATCTATAAGTTCTTTCCACTCAATCTCACCGAGTATTTTTATATTGGTTTGGGTATTTACGTTAGAACCAAAAAAATTAGTCTTTTCTTTATCAGTATTTTTCCCAACCATCCATAATTCAACTTCTGGAAACGATTTTTGGACAATGTTGAATGCATCATACAGAAGACGTATATTTTTACGTGGATCTGATAATCGCCCTACGTACAGGAGGTATTTAATGGAGTTATTTGCATTAGGTTCCTTAGGACAAAAGGTATTAGTATCTATGGGGACCGGGATCACAGAAATTCTTTCATTTAAATTTGGTCTGGCTTCTAATATTTTGTTACGAGTATGCTCGCTTTGAGCTATAACACTTTTTGATTTGGATAGTATTAAGGTTTCGTCCTGATGCATTTTCTGCAATTGATAATTCTTCCATAATCTGGATAAACATTTTCTCTTAGATGCTTTTGTTTTGGCATCATCTAGCATAGTGGTGCTAAGCCATAAAACAAATGGTTTATCTAGCAATGCTAATGGTAAAGCACAATTAACAGTGCCACCTATACCTAAAAATATATCAAATTTACTTAAAGCTTCTTTCCACAAGTCTAAATTGTATCGGTAGTGACCAAATTCTATAGGTAAATGGCGCACGCCGACTCTAATTACCTTCATGCCCCTAATTAAATCTTCTGAATTACCAGCTGAAAATTTTAGCCTACGCCATGACATATTATCTGACAAACGATCTGAAAGGAAAATAAATGTTGGATCGTAACCACCATTACTAAGTATTCCATAGGTTTCCTTTAATACTGATAAGATACCACCACCATAATTAGGGTTTAGAGTTAATACACCTATAGGTATTTTCCGTTTAATACTAGAATTTTGATGCATGATTATTTTTATTTAAAGTGTAAAACTATACACGTATATATAATTTATAAGTGACATTTATGTCTATCCATCCATGCTGTTAATACAATTATCCCCCAGATTTTTGTATATGAATAGCTACCAGTAGTAGCACTAGAAATTAGCTTATCTATGGAAGCATTATTAATTAATTCACGTGCATTGTTTGATTGGAGATGATCAATAACTATATTTTTGAGAGGACCGGCTAGCCATTGTTTCATTGGTAATTCAAACCCCATTTTTTTTCGATTTATTACTTCATTCGGTAATATGTCTCGAAGTGCTTTGATTAAGATTATTTTAGTTTTATCCCCATTCAGTTTTAATTGTGGTTGGATTTTAAATGCAAATTCCGCTAATTGATGATCTATTAGAGGTACACGAACTTCTAGAGCATGGCTCATACTTGTAGCGTCGGTATCTCTAAGTAGAGTATTTGACATATATGTTTTTGCTTCCATAAATGTAGTTTGAGTAATTGGGTCTAACCCATTATGTATATATTGCGCAAGGAAAGCCAAAAGGTTTTCAAGATCAATTAATCTTAGTAATTCAGGAGATAATAGGGATAATTTTTCTATTTCACTATACAGTTCTCGTGATTTGCTATAAAGAGTTTTATAATCTTTTGCAGCAATAAGATTGGCTAATTTACTCCACCTATTATTGGTATATTGACTAATTAATTTTGCTGCTATTTTCGTAAATCTATTTCCCATTAGTTTACTATCTTGTATCATTTTGAACCAACGAAAATGGGGATAGCCTGCGAAAAATTCATCTCCACCCAGACCTGA
>CAYTFF010000165.1:0-2632 GCA_964437045.1 uncultured Dehalococcoidia bacterium | reverse complement strand
AACGGCACTTGTAGGAACTTCCAGGGGAACATCCTTATTGGAATCTGGATGTGAATTTTGTGGAGCTTGTGAGGACTTATGCCAGGTTGGCGCACTAGTCGATAGAGATTACTAGTGGGATAAGTCAGATAGGGAAGTCAACACCAACTGCCCCCACTGTCCTGTAGGATGCCAGGTGAATTTAGAGGTTGATAGTCGAAACCGTGTCATCAGATCACTGGGCGATTGGAGCGCAGAAGCCAATTCAGGACAACTATGCTTCAAAGGTAAATTTGGAATGGAATTTGTTAATCGTAAAGAACGATTGACGACCCCTCTTATTCGAAGGCATGGAATGTTGGAAGAGGCTACTTGGACAGAAGTAATGGATGTTTTGCTTCAACGGTTACCTTCCTATAAGAACGGGGAATTTTCCATGTTGGTGACACCCAGAGCCACCAATGAAGAGTTTTACAGCGCCCAAAAATTTACGCGTTCTGTCATGGCAAGCAATAATATAGATGTTCCTTGTAACGGTTATCCTGAACAAAGTTTAGCTCTGAAGGAAATATTTGGAACCATAGGTAGTACTGGGACGGTTAGAGACCTCGAAAATGCGGGGTGCGCATTAGTGGTCAATAGTAATATCACCGAAGAAAATAACGTTGCGGCCATCCCCTTGAAAAAAGGACATAAAGCGGGAACTTTAAAACTCGTCGTTATCGACACTCGAGAAGTTGAACTCACCCGATACGCTGACCTGTGGCTACGGCCATACCCTGGTACGGAGTCTAGTTTGATGGCTGGGATTCTCTCTGCAGTGGTGAATAATGATTTACACGATGAAGAATTTTTACGAAAATATTGTGAAGGATGGGGAGACTTCCAACGTCAAATTTCAGGCGTTACCTTAGAGGAAATTGAAAACATCACTGGTGTGACAAAGGATAAAATTTTAGCGGTAGCAAATGTCGTTTCTGCGGAGGAGTCCTCTGCAATTCTTTATGGATTGGATAATGTTCCTAAAGATCAGCAACGATCCTTAGTTCAAACTTTAGCTGATTTGGTTTTAGTAACCGGGAACGTGGGCAAAGAAATTGGGGGATTATTCCCAATGCGAAGTGGAGCTAATGAGCAAGGCGCATTGGATATGGGGTGTACACCAGAGTTTTTACCTGGTCATGTGTTGGTTTCTGATATCGAGGAACGCCAAAGATTTGGGCAAGTTTGGGGTTCAGAAATTCCCTCACGTCCTGGTTTGGGAATCAATGAATTATTCCCCGCAATTCAACAACATGAGGTAAAAGCCTTATTTGTGGTCGGGGACCATCCTGCATATGATGATGATGCTCTCCATATCCTCCCTGAGTTGGAATTGCTCATTGTCCAGGATTTATTTATCAGTGATCTGGCTGCTCATGCCGATGTTGTTCTTCCTATGCCGGCATTTACCGAACAGTACGGGAGCTATACAAGTTTGGACCGGAGAATACAAATGGTTCGGCCGGTAAATAATCCCTCCGATGGCGTGCTTAACCTTAATCAAATTTTGTCCCAGCTCGCAGCTCAAATGGGGAACCCCAAATTAGACGAAGATCAAGATGGGCGGCTTCGAGAGATTTCAAATCTTGTAGGCATCTATAGAGGAATTTCCTACGAAAAATTAGAAAAAGGAAACCTCCAGTGGCCGGTTCTTTCCAATGATGAATCTGGATCCTCATATTTATTCGCTGATGGATTTGGCAAGCGGAGAGCTCTTTTGACTGAACCCAATGTCTTTCCCCGGCCTCAGGTGTCTTTGAAAGAATTCCCTCTCCTTTACGCTCCGGGTAGAGTTCTCGCACAACCGCAACGGGAAGTGGAGGTTATCCGAAGTGGACGGAGGAATGCTATTAGTCGAGAAGAAGCAATTGAAATCCATCCTGAAGATGCCAAGTTATTAGTCATAAATGCCGGTGACCCGATAGAAGTCGTGACACCCTTACAAAGAGTTAGAGGGCTCGCACGCCTGACAGCTCCATTAAAAGGGGTGGTTAATGCTACTTTCCTGTTTGGGGGATTAGCGAGCGAAATAGACCAAAGCGGAGAATTAGATCCAATGTTAAAAATCCCAGGACTCCATGTTGTTCCTAGTCGATTGGAGAAAATCCCTAACTAAAAACCTTTTGGTTTTCAATTTGCGACTAATAGTTTAGAATAGTTGGATATTCAAATCACTATCAAGGTTAACTTATGGATGCACATCATTTAATCTCATTAAGGCCAAACCCAAACATACCGGACTTTCGATCCGGCGATTCAATTCGTGTAAATTTTCGAATCCGGGAAGGGACAAGAGAACGTATCCAAGGATTTCAAGGAGTTGTTATCCGACGACGAGGTGGCGGCCCGGCTACAACCTTCACAGTGAGAAATGTGACAAGAGGTTACGGGGTTGAACGTACCTTCCCACTCTATTCACCTCAAATCGATTCAGTCGTAGTTACTAGGTTCGGGAAAGTTCGCCGAGCACGGCTTTACTATCAAAGAAACAGATTTGGAAGGGCGGCCCGTATTAAAGAAGGACGTCCCAGGGGAAGTAACGAGTCAGTGACCATGGAAGAACCCACAAACGAAGTGGAGATGGTTGAAGTAGCTACCGAAGAACCCACAA
>CAYTFF010000164.1:0-2727 GCA_964437045.1 uncultured Dehalococcoidia bacterium | reverse complement strand
GCTAACTATTATCTCGGTTGCCTTAGCCCTCAATTTATTTGACCCATTTGCTATAGCTATTGATGCCAACAAATCAGCATCTTCAACGCCTAAATCCGTTGCGCCGGAAGAACCTAGTTCATCTAAAACACTAATTCTTGAATCTGCAGAACGACTTGAATCATAATAGTCATCCCTCCAAGAACCATCTGGAAATCGTGGCATAATCGCTTTTGGAGTTTGCACCAAAGCAAACTCTTTACTTTGATTCAGTGATTTCGATGCAATTGCAGGACGACCAGACCAAATTGCAGCTGCAGACTCATTGAGCTTCCTGAGTTTAACCAGTGTATTTTTTAAGTCTTTTGCAGGACTAATCTTCTCTAAAGAAGCAAGCCACGATTCAGAAAAAGTTACACTGAAGCCAAGCGGCATGGCTAAAAAATGAACGTTTTCTTGTGCGATTGCTATATCAGGCCATGACGATTCAATTACCTTCGAAAGGTTTAATCGATCAGTTGAATTAATTCCTGCCTCTGCTAGAAGTTGTTCATCAAACCATGGCATTTTTTTAGATGCGTGCAATAAATGAGTTAATACCCACACATCATCTCCTGAAACAGATTCAGAAGTCAACAGTTCTTTGATTAATTGTTTCGTTGCATCCATTTCCCAATTTGTTTCACGAATAATCCGACCAAGGACTTTTCTAATTTGACTATCGCGAGATAAATCAATCGATCCTCTCAGAATCGATTTCATAATTTCAGAAAACAAAAAACAGCTAATTGATTCGTCTCGAATAGCGTGCGATGACAAAACCCAAGCATCCCACATCGCCACCGTCCGCTCATCCAACTCCGTCATTTCAATAAGTTGCTCTGATATCTGAAGCAACGAATCTTTTTTAGCCTCATTAGCTTCACACGAATTCACTGCTTGAAGTTGAATTTTTGCAAGCCGCGATCTTGACTGTGCGGATAAATTTTCATTGCATCGCATTGTCGCAATAATGCCACTTCGCCAGACTCTGGAACAAATTGAATTGGAATCCGAAAAATCAACTTTGTTTGGTTTTATCTTATTGATAGCTTGGTTATTAAAATTCATATCTTGCTCGGAAGCTTTAAGAAAATCTTCTACCGACTGCACAATCGCAAGGGACAAACTTTGATCTGCCTCAATCCAAGCAATTGACGCTGTTTGAAGATAAGAATCCCATTGCACTATCCAAGACTGCAGGGGCTTGCCTCCGCGACGTAGAGTTTCTTGGATTTTTACAACTAGTTTCTGCAACTCTCTTGTTGATGTCGTCACCTGGTCAGCAGCGTTGGCAAATATAGAACGATTGCTTGTATCGCGTATTGAAGGATATGAATCAAAAGGCCTAACAAGCACTTTTGCCGAACTCATCTCTGGGGCAATAAAGTTGCTATTTTGATTTACAGACACTTCATCTATTAAATTATCTTTTTCTGCTTCTGGCGAAAGCAAAACCTGCAAACTCAGCACGAATGCAAGAATAGTAAGCAGGCAAAATAGTGCAGCGAGTTTCATCGTCATAATTGGATTTGATTCGCTTAACTCTGGCGTTAGTTTTTTAGCTGTGTTAGACAGAAATTCGTCAACAATATCCATAGTTGTTTTTTGCTTTGGCACACTTGTCCATGCTCGGCTCATCTTTGTGTCGCTACGCCTTTGCCTGCTCAGAGGGCCTCTGCCATCACGAGAGGCTTCCCCAAGCGCTTGAAGAATCCGCATTAGCCCACCGACTGTAATTTGATAAGAAGCTGCAACAGCCACTAACCTTGCCCTACTCTGACGATTCCACCCGCCTTCTCCAATAAGAACGGCAAGAATGGATTGATCTAATGGAGTTAATTCTAAATTCTGATTTAATGTGCCTTTTTCTGAAACATCAAATTGTGATTTTAAATCTATAGCAATCTTTTCTAGATGTTTTTTAACTAAAGAAGCTTCTTCGCTGCGACACCTCGGATGAGAATATATTTTGTCTATGCGCCTTCGGATTGCAATGTCAACCGCTATTTGATCATTTCGATTTTTAGATACACCAAGCAATCGCCGATGATCACTTGTCTCAAGTAAGCCGAAAAAGGAGCAAGTCAATTGGTCAAGATCCATCCGAAACCCCTCTTAGCTGATTGTGCAGATTCTTTAATTTGGACCCATATGGTTCAATTCCATACGATGGGTACAGAAGTTGATGCTGGTCTAAAATTGCCACCGCTTTTTCTTGGTTTTCTTTAGCCATCAATTCAATCAGCTGATATTTGGCCCGCAACCAATCAACGCTATTGCGTTCAGTACTATCTACAATAATTCCCCAATATTTAATCGCTTTATTACTATCACCAAAAGCTGCCTCTGACTCAGCTGCAAGTTCTAAGCAAATTTTATTTCGAGGGTATAGCTCAACAAGCCTTCTTGCTATTGATAAAACATCGAGCAAATGCGGAGCATCTTTGCCACCATTTAAATTAGGCTGATCTGAGTAAATCAAAAGTCCAGCCCTTACCACTTTAGTTGCAATTAGATGATATCGGGCTGTTTTTGATTCAACATCAGTTAAGTTCGAAAGCAGGTACATTCCTAAGTTAAATTGTGTTTCAAACTCCGTGTAGCTACTTATATTCTGAACAGCAATATCCCAAGTCAAATTCGCAGATAATTTTGTCCATGAATCTGTCGGCTAATTCTCAATCGCTGTTAATGCTTCTTGAATCG
>CAYTFF010000163.1:0-2757 GCA_964437045.1 uncultured Dehalococcoidia bacterium | reverse complement strand
TTTTGGTGTTCCTTGTTGTAGGGCAGCAAGAACACCTAAAGGTACTCCTAAACCTATAGTCAAGATCATTGCAGCCAAGCCAAGCTGGGATGAAATCCATATCTTATTACCAATAAGCTTCCCAACTGACTGACCTTGATACTTAAAGCTTTCCCCAAAATCTCCTTGGAGAAGTCCCCAAACATAACTTAAATACTGTTGATAAAAAGGTCTATCTAGGCCTCTTTGATGACGTATTCGCTCAGCAACCTCTGTATTATAATTTTGACCTAACATTACCTCTACAGGATCACCTGGCCCATATAAACCTAGACTAAAGGTAACCAATGTAACAATCATCAAAAGTACTGGTACCCAAAGTAGTCGTCGTACTATATAGACTCCCATACTCAGTTTAAAACTCCCTCCAACATCTGCCAGGTACCATTCAGGTAATTATTCTATAGTCAACGAAACTAAATATTGCTAATTTAGTCATTTTCTATATAAACATCCTTAAGTTTTGAAAGGGTTAGAGGGGTCATTTTATACCCTTTCACATAAGGTTTAATAAGGACATATCTCTCTGAGCCAAACCAGAGTGGCAACCAAGCAGCATCATTCATAATAACCTCTTCAGCCTTATTATATAAACCCATCCGAGTTCCTATGTTAGATTCCACTCTAGCTTTTTCAAGAATGTCATCTACAGCTGGATTTGAATAGGCCCCATGGTTAAGCTCACTTTTGCTAAAAAATAAGACATCCAGAAAATTTTGTGGATCAGGATAATCTGCCTGCCATCCTATACCAGCAAAAACTTGCAGTCTCTGTTTATTTAGGTCCTGGAGGTAAGTAGCCCACTCAACATTTTGTATTTCTACCTGAACTCCTAATGTTTTTTCCCACATCTGTGTTACCACTTCTACATCCAGAGAAGGAGCTCCTCCTGTACCTGGGCTTGTAATTATAATCCTAGGCCGCGTTGCCGGATCAGAGTATTTTGATTGTGCAATTAGTTCCTTAGCCTTTTCCGGATCAAATCTCATACCTTTCAATTTGGAGTTATATCCCGGCATCCCTGGCGGAAGAATGCCGTAGGCGGGCACTACTAAATCAGAGTATAGCTCTTTTGCTATAAGCTCTTTATCCACAGAATAATTTAAGGCTTGTCGGAATTTTATATCATCAAAAGGTGGCTGATCTGTGTGAAAGCCTATGTAATAAACGCTAAACTCAGGGGGTGCAATAACCAATTCGGAGCTTATAGGGTTAGCAGTATCAAGAACCCTATCCAAATCAGCTAAACCAACTCCTGTTATATCAATCTCTCCATTTTCATACATAGCCATAGACTGGCCCCCAGAAAGATTTAAGACGACCTTATCCAGTTTGGCCTTGGAGCGGTAATAATATTCATTTGGCTCAAGGATAATTCTCTCCCCTATCTTGTATTCACTTAATTTAAATGGTCCGGTTCCATTGGGATTGTCAGTCCAATTTCTGCCACCTTTTTCTACATTATCCTGATCCAATACATAGCTTGTAGGATAGGTTAATTTAGCTAAAAAGTAAGCCTTAGGTGCATCTATGGTAATCTCAAGAGTACGTTTATCTATTACTTTCACTCCCGCAATTTGATTAGCTCGATTATTTAATAAGTCTTTAACACCAACAATATCTCCTAGATAAGTTTCCGCAAGTGGTGATTCAGTATCCGGACTCGATGCCCGTTCTAATGACCATTTAAAATCTTGTGCCGTTACCAAACTTCCATCATGAAATTTGGCATTTTCCCTAAGATGAAAAACATATCTCTTCCCATCCTGACTAATATCCCAGCTCTCCGCGATATCAGGCACGATATTTAATTCTGTATCTAAGGCCACTAATCCACTATAAAGTTCCGCAACAATAAAGGCAGAAGTAGTATCTCCACAAAGATGTGGATCTAAGGTAGGGGGATCAGCCCAAAGACGCCTAAAGGTTCCATTAGTAGACTTTTCAGATAACTTAGATTCAGGAGTCTCTATAGATATAGATTCTTCGACCGTATCAGTTATTTCCTCGTTTTCTTGCCCGCAAGCGCCAACAAGAAACACTAACATTATCATCAAAGAGATTAACTTTTTCATATTGCTCCATCTTAACTATCAACAGCATAACAAAAACTGATGATTTAAATTTTAGTACTTGCTACTCATTCTACTATAATTCAAGCACCTTCTAGTTTTTTATTTCCTCCACCAATATTATTAATTAAAAAGGCATGTAGAAATGCATCTAGATCTCCATCTAATACTTCATTTGTCTCAGATGTCTCATGATTAGTCCGATGATCTTTCACCATCTTATAGGGATGAAGGACATAGCTACGAATCTGATTTCCCCACTCAGGTGATATATGTTCACCCTTTAACATAGCTCTCTCCTCAGCCTGATCCTTTAATTTTTTCTCAATTAATCTAGCTCTCAAAATCCTTAAGGCTATTTCTTTATTCTGGTATTGAGATCGTTCGTTCTGACAACTAACCTTTATACCAGTTGGGATGTGAATAATTCTCACAGCAGTAGCATTCTTTTGAACATTCTGGCCCCCGTGTCCACTTGAACGAAAGACTTCGATTTTTATTTCGTCTGGATTTATGACTAACCCTCCTGCATCTTCAGTTTCCACTGCTGGTAATACCTCAAGCAAAGCAAAGGATGTATGCCTCGAATGAGAAGCATCAAAAGGGGATATTCTTACTAATCTGTGAACTCCAGCTTCCCCTTTAA
>CAYTFF010000162.1:2035-2767 GCA_964437045.1 uncultured Dehalococcoidia bacterium | reverse complement strand
TTTTTATGCACTTTTATTTTTCTGTATTGCAAATATTGGTTTTGAAATGGGTGGGATTTACTTAAATGCTTACCTTCCTGAAATTGCTCCAAAAGATAAAATAGGTAGAATATCAGGCTATGGATGGTCTTTTGGTTATATAGGTGGATTATTGGCTCTTGGTATTAGTTATATATTATTGATTCAGCCAGAGAATCCAATTAATCCTTTAACAGGTAATTTTCTTGATAAGTCTACTGGAGAACATATTAGAATCATCAATATTTTAATTGCAGTATGGTTTGCTGTTTTTTCTATACCAACATTTTTATTTATTAAAGATTCAAAAAGGCCTAAAAAAATAGATGTATCACTGATCAGCAATTCTTTTAAGTCACTTCTGAAAACATTTCAAGAAATTAAAAAATATAAGCAAGTATTAAAATTTCTTATTGCCAGGCTTGTTTATAATGATGCACTTATAACAATCTTTGCATTTGGAGGTATTTATGCAAAAGAAGTTTTTGATTTCACCTTTAATGACATATTTTTATTTGGTATTGTGTTAAATATCACTGCTGGTTTAGGAGCTTTTTTACTTGGATTCCTTGATGATATAGTTGGGGGTAAAAAAACTATTCAAATCAGTAATATAGGTTTTATTTTAGCATGTACTTTAGCAGTTATTGCTCCTAGTTTAGATGGATCTATTATTGAAGGTAAAACTATTTTTTGGATAGCAGGAATATTAAT
>CAYTFF010000162.1:0-2025 GCA_964437045.1 uncultured Dehalococcoidia bacterium | reverse complement strand
CATTCTAGCAGTTGTCGCTCCAAGTTTACCCAACCTTTTTCATTTACATTTAAATACACTTTTTATAATTGATGGTGAAGTGATTTTCTGGATAGCTGGAATATTAATTGGAATCTGCTCTGGACCAAATCAGGCAGCCAGTAGATCCTTAATGGGAAGAATGACTCCTAAAGATAAAGAAAATGAATTTTATGGATTTTTTGCATTTTCAGGTAAAGCAACTGCATTTATAGGTCCTTTTTTATTTTCAACTATTGTAAGTATGACTGGAAGCTTAAGATGTGGAGTTGGAATGATTGCAGTATTATTTTTTATAGGATTTATCTTGCTTAATGCAGTTAATTATAAAGAAAATATAGATACTCAATAGCTTTATTGATTGGAAGCATAAAACCTTCTTTAATATAGGATAATCCTATTTCAAAATCCTGAGTTACAAATAAGAAAATAAAGCAATAAAAAAATATATTTGTAAAAATGAGAAATACTATAGAAAATATTTTTCCACTTTTTATTATATCAGTTTGATGAAATCCTATCTCTTGTTTTGTTGATAGAACATGATAAGCAATTGTAAATCCGAAAAGTATAAAAAAGCAGGGTAAATATTCTGTTTTAATTATGAAGTATAAAGGTAGGATAAATATTGATAATGTAGGTAAAAAATAAGGTGCTAAAAGAACTAAAAAGTTTTTATCTACATTCCTATGAAATCTTGCTTCACCTCCTTGTCCTTGATTAGCAGATAATCCAATAGGTTTGATGAAAAAAAATATTCCTACAATGATATGTGTAATTTCATGTTCAATTGTACTGAAAAGTTCATTCTTTTTTAGCCAAAAAGTCCATATTGGAATAAATATAATAAATCCTGTAATAAAATAAATAATTTGGAGATTGTATAAATCAAATGTGAAATATTGAACAAATACTATGGAATATGAGAAAGTAAGGAGTAATGAAATAATAAATGTAACAAACTTAATCAAAAAGGCTATATTGCCTTGTGTCTTAAGTCATTTTTTTCAATTTTTTCAATCATATAATTTATCCAGCTGTTATATACTGATCGAGAAAGATTGTTCATAATTTTATCTTTTGAAGTATCAAATTCATCTGTTATTATTGATGTATCCATTTCATATTTTTTATTTAGTCTTAATAGGTAAAGAATATTGTTTGAATCAATCAGTTTTGAAGTTTCTCCTTCATTAATCACAGATAAAGCACCCATTATTTTATAAGTTTTTCCAGGTGTAGTGTAGCTTCCAGAGATTGTTGACTCTTCGCTTTCATTTAATATACAGTATGTGCAATTATCAGCTATTTCATTTATAGTGGAATTTTCTGCTAACATTGTTTGTATTTCAGATGATGCAAACTCCTTTTTTCTTTCATTAAGCAAAATATTTCTTATTTCATCTGAGACTTCATCCAAGTCCTTATATCTTTCTTTTTCTCTTCCAATAATATGAAAAATAACATTGCCATTATCAGTTACCATCCTATTTGAAACAGATTCAGTCGAATTGTCAAATGCGAATCTAACAATTCTTCTATCATATCCCATTTCTATAGGAATTCCAGAATTGTTGCTAAAATCTTCACTTATTTTCAAGGTATCCTTTATTTGAAGATTATATGATTGAATAGCTTCATTAAATGTCATAATTCCAGGCTGTGAATCTAAAGAAAAATCTATTGCTAGTTGTTTTTGGTCTTCATTTAACATGATTTCTAAAGAATCATCTTCATCTACTATATTTTCAAAAATAACATAATCAAGTAAAACGGCTTCTTTAATTAGATATTCATCTTCTTAATTTTTATTGTAGTATTCTTCAATATCTGATTGAGAGATATTGATTAAAGAATCTTGAACTTTAGTATATTCAATAGATAGGATATCTATATTGCAATTTTGATTATTGTTTATAATGTTTTCATTTATATGAGCATTAGATACACTGACAAGTTTACTGTATAAATTTTTAAGTTTTTCAGCTGGCAAATAATCTGTTTTCA
>CAYTFF010000161.1:0-2779 GCA_964437045.1 uncultured Dehalococcoidia bacterium | reverse complement strand
TTAAATCTTCATATCTCACTCTATAAAGCTGTGTTTCAGATAATTCATCCATCAGTCCTTGATCCAAATGAACACGACCTCCAGTATCTAAAATAACCCAGTCAACTCCAAGCTCCCTACCTTTATTAATTCCATTTTTCACCACTTTATTGATATCACTAGAGTCATTTTGATAATAAACTGGTATGTCTATCTGGTCTCCTAATTTAACAAGTTGATCTATAGCACCGAGTCGCCGTAAATCAGCTGCTACCAACAATATTTTTTTACCAGTTTGCATCATGTGAGCGGCTAACTTGGCCGCGGTTGTTGTTTTACCAGACCCCTGTAAGCCAATAAGCATTAAAACATTAGGGATTTGAGAATTTCCCTTGATGTTACCGGCAATACCAAGTATTTTTGTCAATTCTTCATGAACTATCTTAACTACTTGTTGTCCAGGGCTGAGACTACGAAGAACTTCAGCCTCTAAGGCTCTATCTTTAACAGTTGAAACAAAATTTTTTGCTACGCGAAAATTAACATCTGCTTCTAATAAAGCTAATCTGACATTGCGTAGAGCATCTTCTATATTCTTCTCAGTTAAATTTCCTTTATTGGTAAGCCGTCCCAGAGCACTATTCAATTTTTCGGTCAAAATTTCAAACAAAGCAAATCTCCAAGAATGATTCTATGTACCTTTATAAGTAAGGTCAAGGATCGATCATGGTCTTGATTCATTTCTTAGAATAGGTGTAGGATTAGCTTGTGTCTCCTTCTGATATAACAAACACAATTCCTTCAAACTTTAGGATATATATTTAATAATTATTTGCAGATCCTAATTTAAATTAGATTACATCCAAGTTGAGAGTCATTTAAAATAATTATAGAAAATTCCAATTTAAGGTTGAAGCAATAATGATTCCATTACGATTATCAATGACAAACTTCTTGTGCTACAGCCATAGTATTCCACCTCTAGAATTAGAAGGAATCCAATTAGCATGTATTAGTGGAGATAATGGCCACGGCAAAACAGCTCTTCTAGACGCGATAACATGGGCACTTTGGGGTGAAGCGAGAGCAAAAACACAAGAAGAACTGATTCACCAAGGACAACTCCAAATGGTAGTTGAATTGGAATTTATGGCTCGAAATAAACGGCATAAGGTTATCAGAAGACATTCAAAATCAGGTCGGACCAAACAAGGCAGTACCATCTTAGAATTATATATATTATCGAATGACACATTTCAACCAATAACTGGAAATACCATCAGAGAAACTGAAAATTACATCAGAAGTCTTTTACATATGGATTATGGAACATTCACCAGTAGTGCCTTTCTCATGCAAGGGCAAGCCGATAAATTCACTTCGTCAACTCCATCTGAACGAAAACAAATATTAAGTGAAATTCTTGATTTAGGCTTTTATGATTCTTTAGAATCTAAGGCAAAGGAATATAGCCGGATTCAATTAGACGAGATTCAAAAACTAGAAGATAGCCTACAAAATATATCTGAACAATTAGGACGACGGGATCAGTATGAACAGGAACTTAAAGAATCTACAAGAATAATTGAAACACTAACACCTAAAATCAACGATATGAAAGCACAGATAGAAACCCTGCAAAATACCATCAAATCTCTAAATGACAAAGCCAGTGAAGTAAAAACCCTTGAGCGCCAAGTTCAACTCCATAACCAGGAAATAAGGCATTTCGAACTCCAAATTAAAGATTCTATCAAAACTATTAACCAATATAATGATATTTTGCAAAAAGCTGAGGATGGAGCCTTTCAAAAGGCTGAACAGGATGTTAAAACTATAGAGGATTGGGGGAACAATCTTAAAGGGGATTATCAAATCATTCATCAAATAGAATCTAATATAAATGAGAAAAATGCAGCGAACGATAAATTAAAATTTGATGGAACTGAAATTAGAACTAAATTAAATCTCCTGGCTAGTGAAAATGCACTATGCCCTGTTTGTAATCAGCCTTTAGGTGAAAATGGGATAATTCATTTGAAAGGTCAACTTGAATCCACCATTCAAAAACACAAGTTAATTTATGAAGAAAATGAGACGTCCCTAAAAGAATTAACAATTCAAAAGAATCTGTTATCTAACAAAGTTACCAAAGAAGAGAATGAACTAATCCAAAAAAGACAAGAAACTAATTATAAATTGGCAACATTAGAACGGGATATTCAACAAGCCAAAGATAGTCTTCCTGTAGAATCTACAAAATTAGATCAAATACAGGTTTTATTAGAACGTCGACAAAGGGAATTAACAAACAATACAGCTCTTTTAAAAACTTTAAGAAAAGATCTAAAGGATCATCCTGATTGGGAACAAGAATTAAGCGGTCTGAAATCAAAGTTAAATGAATTATCCCAACAACAATTACAAAGCATGACAAATAAGGGCATATTAGAACAAAGGGTTAAAGATTGCGACGAATTAGAGGTCCAATCTAAAGGAAAAACATCTGAGATAATCGCATTACAAAAACATAAAAGTATTTATGATGAGCTAGTAATAGCTTTTGGGAAATCTGGTGTACAAGCCCTAATAATAGAAAGCTCTATTCCAAGTTTTCAGGATGATGCCAATGAACTCCTAGCAAAATTAACTGCAAACCAAATGAGCCTTACGCTTGAGACACAGCGAGAACGCAAGACAAAGCAAGGCGAACCGATAGAGACATTAGAAATAAAAATAGGTGACGACTTAGGTACCCGAAGTTATGATACTTTTAGTGGCGGTGAAACTTTTAGAGTAA
>CAYTFF010000160.1:0-2789 GCA_964437045.1 uncultured Dehalococcoidia bacterium | reverse complement strand
CAGGGCCTGTGGGGTGGAGATGTCCTGGAGCAGGTCGGAAAAGGAAAGCCGGTCCTAGGGAACAACCACCGCGGCGTCTTCGACACCCCGGTTGGCACGAATGGTGTCGTCGACCGGTGTCAGAGTAAATGTCTCCTTCTCTACGTCGAACCCCAACGGACGGCAGCCAAGCCAAGCCGCGCCGTCACTTGCCATGCCACCATGGGCCTCCAACAGGGCGGGCAGTTGGTCATCCAGCCAGGCGGCGGGGTCGATCTCGACCACGTCCCCATCCGATCGGTAGCGGACGTCGACCGAGACCATGGCACCATTATCCCCCAAGGTCAGACCGGTGGGCTACGGCTGGGCACAGGTTCGCCTGCCGGCGGCATGACCCCGGCCGGACCGACCAGCGTTAGTTGGTCGTCGCCTTCCAGCACCAGATCGGGATCGACGTGCACGGCCACGCCAAGACGGGTCCAAATCGCCGACTCGGCAGCCGACGAGTGCCGCATCACGACCCTCTGGCAGCAGCGTGTACTGGCGTATGGCAAGCTCGGGGAGGAGCGCCGTCTTGACCTCGGCCTCGGTCTGGGCCACCCCGATGGCCCAAGCCCCTGTGTGAAGGTGCCCGGCCAACTCTCCAGCCACCCGGAGCGACCGGCCTGGATTGGAGGCCGCACCGGCCACGAAGAAGAGAGCGTTCACCCATTCGCCGGACCCACCCCAGGCAGTGGGGATCCGGATTCCGTCGGCTGCCCGGACGATCACCAGGTGGTCCTCATCGATGGCCTCGAACAGAGCGACTGGGGTGGCGGTGGGAGGCTCGGGCGACGGCTGAATCCAAAGCGACCCGGTCTCCAAGAACCTCTCGGTGACCTGCTCCCGAAACAGGCCGAGCCGATCGGAGAGCACGGTAGCCGCCCGATCCGCAGCCTCGGCGATATCGGCCCCGGCGGGCACACTGAGCACCGTGGCCCGGGCGATCAGACCCGAGTAGTCGTCCCCGGCCCTCAATCCGTGGCCGGCCATGGCTGCGCTCATCTCCCGGTCAAGACCGGGATCGGCGTCGGCTCCCCAGCGCTCGAACACCTGGCGGACAGCCCCGGCCCGCTTGGTGCGACCTGTGGCGTAAAGCCGGTGCCATGACCAGCCCACTAGTACCACAATCATCACGAAGACCAGCGCCGTGGGTCCCAGCTGTGAGATGAGGACCAACGAGACGGCGATGCCGGCGAACTGAGTGACCGTATAGAAGGGAGCGCGAAATACCGGAGCGTAAGATCTTATCCGAGAGGCTCGCAGGACCAACACTGCAATGTTCAACAACCCGAGAGTGAGCAGTACGAAGGCACTGGCCAGTTTGGCGATCGCCTCGGTGTCGAAGGCCAACACCACCACAGCAATGGCTATCCCGGTTGTGACCACACCCATTGCCGGAGTACCGAATCGACTAAGCCGACCAAGGGCCCCGGGCAGCAGGCCATCGCGAGCCATAGCCATCGGGTACCGGGCGGCGGCCAAAATCCCCGCGTTGACCGCCGAGGCGAAGGCAGCTAGGGCGGCGATCACCACTAGCGCTACCCCCGCCGGTGGAAGTAACGCCTCGGCCGCGGTGTGGATAGGGGCAAGGTCCTCGTGGAGCACCTCGGCCGGAATGACCGCCACTGCCACCAGAGCGCCGAGGGTGTACAAGGTGGTACCAACAAGCAGGGAAAGCGCCATACCGAGAGGAATACGCAAGGACGGATTGTCGACCTCCTCAGCAGCACTAGCCACCTTGGTCAGTCCGCCATAAGAGACGAATACCAATCCGACCACAGCCACTACACCAGAGGCGCCAGTGGTGAAAAAGGGGTCCAGGTTCGAGTCGTCAAACCCACGGCTAGTGGTCTCGACTAGGCCATCAACGAGGAACCAACTTAGGACTGCAAGTACGAACACCACCAGGGCCAATTGCACCGAGGAACTGGCTTTGGAGCCGAACACGTTGAGGAGGGTGAACACAGCAATGAGCACCAAGGCGGCAGTCTTACCGTCGACGTCGACCACCAAGGCCAGGTAGGCGCTCATACCCACCAGGGCGAACGCGTCCTTGAGTACTAGGGAGAGCCAGGTTCCGAATCCAGCTACCGTGCCCACTGACGGGCCGAGCGCGCGCTCCAAGAAGTAGTAGGCGCCACCGGCCTTGGGGAGCGCCGAAGCAAGCTCGGCCACGCTGAGCATGGCCGGTACGGCCAACAGACCGGCGATCAGGTAAGCCAGCACGGCAGAGGGGCCCGCCTTGGCCACGGCGAGACCGGGCAACAGAAAAAGGCCCGAGGACAGCATCGCACCGGTAGACAGGGCGAATACGTGCCGTAGGCGAAGTGATCGGGTCAGGGCACCCCGGTCGCCGCGCTCCATGGCCGAACCCTAGGCGAGGCTGGGGGTCAGTTAGTCCAGTGAGGCTAGGAACCCGAGAAGCGCGGTGTTTACCCCGTCTGCATCTTCCTGCTGTATCCAGTGACCAACCCCGGGAAGAATCACCGATGCGTAAAGGTTGGGCAGGGTCCGGGAGGAGCGGGCGATACTGCCCGCCCCCCACAGGGTGGTGCCGTCCTTCTCACCACCTATAAACATCGATGGCTGCTGAAGTGGCACACCATGCCAGGCCCGTAAGTCCATCCAGTCGAGATCCACGCAGCGATAGCGGTTGAGGCCTCCGGTAAAGCCAGCCCGAGCGAACTCGCCAACGAAGAACGCCAAATCCTCGGGGCTCATCCAGTCGAGTGGTTTCTCGGGAAACCGCATTCGGTCACGAAATTCTC
>CAYTFF010000159.1:0-2813 GCA_964437045.1 uncultured Dehalococcoidia bacterium | reverse complement strand
CCCCGCAATCAATTAAGACCCGTACGCGTTAACACCACCTCCACCCCATTTGCCGTGATATTGTAATTACTTTTAAAACGAATCGTTGCATATCTTCGTACCGCCGACTCAAACTCTCTCATGTCTTCGGGAGTATCCCATAAACTCTTCCAAATCAGGGTGTAATCCGCACCTCCATGGGTCACGGCATACGCGTCTCCCCCCCAGCCTTCAGCCGCTGTAATCGCCTTGGAGATTCCTACCACCGGAGCCAACAAAGTTCGAATAAGAAGCTCTCCCAGTCGCCCTTCCGAATCCAGGTCACGGCCTCTCGTCGTTGGCAACTCAACCAATATCGGCTCATCCGTAGGGTTGGTCAAATATTTATTCGGGTGCAACACCTGTTCCGTAGACCGCGGTGGCTGTAGCAAGGATTTATTCAAAAGCGCAAACCCACCTTTTTCATAAATGCTTGTAGCAAATTTCTGTCCGTGTAAATACGGAGCCACTAATTGCTCTTGGACCACAGCCGGCGCCGCCGAAAGCGCCGGTCCGGCGTGCTGATTTGCAAGGTCAGTGGAGCTCGTTAAAGCTTCTGAGAATAACCCCAGCTCCGGCACCTGATTTGCGATGTCTTGCACATAATTCTTCATCACAATCAATGCGTCGCCTTCAAATAAAGAAAGTGCCGCGATGCTCCGATCATCGTAATCACTCCAGTCACCAAGCTTCCCCCTTATACCAGCATATTGGTCCTGCGCGGCGTGTCTGAGCTCATGAGACATAATGATTTGATTTAAGAAGTTCAGTTTTTCTGTAGATGAAATCGCGAACAACTTCTTCACTCCCGTTCGCTCGTCATAGAATCCGGCTACGTTTTCATTAAGAACTCGTTCTCGAATTTTTCTGAGATCATCATCTTTTTTTATGAATCCGAAAAATCGAAGTACCCTTTCGTCACGTAATGCGACCTTCCTGGGGTACTCTTCCTGGATTAATTTTTGAATGTAGCGGGCAAGCTCTTCCCGCGACATAAAGTCTATTGGAACCTCCAGCTCGAACTCAATAACACCGATTTCCTCAACTTTTTCTTTCAGTACATCTGGATCGATAGGGCCGAGTCCATAGCGCATCGCGATCAAATCGAAGGCCTTCTCAATCTCTCCGTGGTCAATTTGTTGAGAATATGCTTCTTTTTGTGAAAAACCGTAGAGAATCGATGTCATGCAAATAATCGTTGAAACATACTTCACAAGTTTACCTGCCTCATCAACAACTTTGAATAGATCTTAACCTTGCTGGTTACGATTACACGCTGATATTATCGAAAACACTGCTATGCCCAAAAGTCAGTATAACACCCGGAAATGGTCCCTCGAATAGATGAGGATTCACGAAGGTGCGATTCTAGCAGGAGGTTACAGTCGACGCATGGGCCGAGATAAAGCAAGCATAACTTTGGGAAGGCTTAGACTCATCGACCATGTAATCAACGCCATATCCCCATTGGTAAAACGGCTGAGAATTATCGGCAGCCAAGAAACCTCAAAGCAATTTCGGCCCCCGCTACCATATCAAATACAAAATGATCTGCTTCCCGGAAAAGGACCGCTTGCCGGAATCCACACTGCGTTAGCTACCGCGAAGCACCCTTACGTATTCGTCATTGCCTGTGACTTGCCATTGTTAACGACAAGATTCCTCAGTGGGATGTGCTCGCAATTTGAACGCGGATACGACGCCGTTGCGCCTCTGCAGAACAGCGTCCCCGTACCAGTCTGCGCTATTTATAACAGAAGCTGCCTTAGTACGGTCGAAGAACTCATCGATATGAATCGACTAACGGCACAAGATCTGCTTCAGTCGATTCGAACAAAATACATTGGCAACCCAATTCTCCAACGACTAGACCCCACTGGAAACTGCTTGCTAAACATCAATACGGAGAAGGACTACAAGCGGGCACACCAAATAATAAACAGTCTCGTCGACCCACAACCAGCTCCGTGAACCCACCCAGACCATTTCATCGGCGTTTATACATTTGCTATGGACGCCTTCTACGCTCCGGAACATTTCTACGAGTCTGCCGCATCATTTCTTCTAAACGTCTATGAAGCTCAGACTCCAACACTCGATAACGTAGACGTTGGCGAACATTTAGAATGTCATCAATTTGATCATATCGAAGCTTTTCGTTCTCTCTAAACGCCAGAGCAATGCTATCGAGATTGTCCAATAAAGATTTCAGATCATCATCACTTGCATCATCACGTCTAAGCACTTGCCGCATTTCTCGCAAGAGCCCGCTTCGCTCTCGTCTGTATTCGTGTCTGACTGTTTGAAGATTTTTCTGCGCGACAACCATTTCAGCAAACTGCTCGTCGGAAAGATCGAGCGAATCCTGAAGCTTGCTTATTACGTAGGCGTCGATCATCCCTTCGACATCACCTCGGTCTCTGCGATTATTCCGCTCCTGCCCGACCCGTTGCCCCAGCGCAAACGGCACCGCTATAAACAGCGCTAAAATTACAAGCTTCACACTTCTAAATATCATGACTCAACCCTCATTTCTTTTGCTAACTCCTCCATGAGTCTCTGTTGTTGATCTCCCGACAGCAATTCGATATCAATCGTAGACCCGCGATATTCTTCCAAAACGTCGATAACACTGTTCGCTTCTACGGTGCCGACAAAACTAAGAAGCAGTTGGAACTCATGGTCATTCTCATAAAGTGGTAGCAATTCATTTGCAGACTCAACCGCGGTGCTTACCTCCTGATCAGTCAACGCCCACTGTGCAGCTACAGTAGTAATGACTAACGTTGCGGCTA
>CAYTFF010000158.1:0-2825 GCA_964437045.1 uncultured Dehalococcoidia bacterium | reverse complement strand
ATATTCAGAAATCGTGTTAGAAGGATATGTGGAATTAGGCGAATTGAGGGATGACGGTCCAGTTGGGGATCATACAGGGTATTACTCTTTTGTTGATAAGTATCCTGTTTTCCACGTTACAACAATAACTCACAGACGCGATCCAATTTATTTGACGGTGGTAGTAGGGAAACCTCCAAAAGAAGATTATTTTATGGGGAAGGCAAGTGAGCGTCTCTTTCTACCGGTGCTCCAAATGGTACTTCCTGAATTAACTGATATTAATTTGCCTGCTGAAGGAGTTTTCCAAAATCTTCTTATCGCTTCTATAAAAAAGGAGTATCCAGGACATGCTCACAAGGTAATGAATGCAATATGGGGATTAGGTGGCATGGCTCTTACCAAAACAGTTGTGATAGTAGACCATTTTGTAGATGTACAAAACTTATCAGATGTGGCATGGCGTGTAGCAACACATTTGAATCCTAGAAAAGACTTGATATTGTCTACAGGGCCCTTAGATGATTTAGATGTGGGATCTGGAGCCTCTAAGTTTGGGAGTAAATTAGGAGTAGATGCGACTCAAAAATGGGCAGGTGAAGGTTACCAAAGGACTTGGCCAAATGAGGTAAATATGAATGATGATATAAAAAATCTGGTGGATGAGAAATGGCTAAAGTACGGTCTTTAAATTTCGAAGAAAAGCACCCTACAACTTTAGAAAAGGTTCGTAATTTACTAGATGCCTTGAAGGTTCATGAGAGCCTTTTTGCTTTACCATTTGCATATGTTGCAATGTTGATTGCTGCAGATGGTATTCCTACATGGACTCAGTTTATTTTTATTACTCTCGGTATGATAGGGGCAAGAAACTTTGGGATGGCTATGAACCAAATTATAGACAAAAAAATAGATTCTGTGAATCCTCATAATATGAATCGTCATTTACCTTCAGGACGTGTTGGCATTTTAGAAATGTCGTTATTTTCAATTGCTGCTCTTGTTTTATTTGTTTTCTCTGCTTGGAAGCTCGGGAGTTTACCATTTATTTTGGTTTGGCCGGCAACAGCTTATATGATTCTATATTCTTATACCAAACGATTTACTTGGGCGGCAAATCTAATCCTGGGATCTGTCTTAGCAATAGGTCCTGGAGGGGCATGGATTGGGGTAACTGGATCATTTTCAATTAATATGCTTATTTTATGCACCAGTGTATTTCTTTGGGCCAGTGCTTTTGACATACTTTATCATATTCGTTCGCGCGATTTCTATCTTGAGTATGGTCTTCACTCTATTCCTCAAATGTTCGGGATAAAAACTGCTCTTAATTGGTCAAGGGCACATGATTTTTTGGCTGTAATAGCATTTATATTAGTAGGTATTATAACCCAAATTTCTTGGCCTTATTATTTGGGAATTATGCTTGTTTCTATAATTCTGACCTATAAGCACGTCATATTAATTCCTTTTGATGAAACAAAGATTAACAGGACTTTTTTTAGGTTTAATGCTATGATTTCGATTGCTGTTCTATCATTTACATTTATAGCTGTAGTATTAAAATAAATATATTCAAGTTTAAAAATATGATCATTAAAGAAGATAATAATGAACATCCTGTTGTTATAGGTATAACAGGTGCTAGTGGGTCAAGTCTTGCAGAGTCTCTAATTGATAGACTTCTTAATCTTTCAATCCCAGTAATAGCTATTGCCTCTAGCCCAGCCAGGATGGTATGGCAAAGTGAGATGACAGAATCATTTGGAGCGACTATTGAAAGATGGAGTTCTAGCCCATATTTTAAAATGCATTCCAACGGAGACTTTTTAGCACCTATATCTAGTGGTACATTTCCTACGCGGGGTATGGCTATAGTTCCGTGTAGTATGGCAACAGCTGCGGCTATCTCTACGGGATTGTCAGATAATCTTATTAGAAGAAGTGCTGATGTGTGTCTTAAAGAACGGAGGCCTTTGGTTTTGGTTACTCGCGACTCACAGTTGACAGCCATCCATCTTGAAAATATGGCTAAATTGGCACATCTAGGAGCTGTTATTCTGCCACCAGAACCTGCTTTTTATTTGCATCCAAAATCTATTGAGGAAGTAATAGATTTTGTATCAGAAAGAGCCTTATACGCTCTTGGGATTACGAATGCCCTTCCAGAAGATTTGCAGTATAACCCCAAGTAAATATAGACTAAATTATAAACCGGACTGAGAGTTACAATCTAAGCTTGGCTAGGTTCTATTAATATCCTTGGTAGTCCGTCTGGGTCTTCCCGTCTTGTTAAGATACGGTGGTTGCCCTTTTCTGCCCATACTATGAGGTCATATACACTTAGCAAATCAGGTAATACTACTTCGAGTACTGAAACTTCAGAATTGTCTATTCTGGTGTTCATTTGAGCAATTATTCCTGCACAGCTCATTCCCCGGCCATCTATAAAAACCCAGCCATTTCCTAGGCTATTGGTTGCACTAGACGCCGAAACATCAAAAACGCTTACCTCTCCAGTACTTCTTTTATCCAATTCCCCTTTGAAAATAGCTACAGCTTCGCTGTGTACTCCTTCATTACGATCTCCACTTGCGCATACAGCTCCTCTAACACCAACAATGTCTGGATTTATACGAGCAAGTTCATCAACATCTTCCATTCTTAGATGACCTGAGATAGCGGTACTCATACCAAGTTCTTTACCTTGAAATACCATTTTCTTTAATTGATCTTCTGTAAGAAAATCAAATAGGTTTCGTCCGTCTTTAGTTAAAGTATCAATGAGGAAACCGTCACATTTTCCTTCTTTGGCTAGTTGAACCATTCTATTTGCTTCAAGACCA
>CAYTFF010000157.1:980-2849 GCA_964437045.1 uncultured Dehalococcoidia bacterium | reverse complement strand
ATCCGTAAGATCCCGGCGGATTGAAACCCGATAAGTCAACCACGTCACCACACCAGTCACAGCCAACCAGGCAGACAACATGAATCCGGCTGTAGGTGAGAAACCAAGATTAGTCGTCACGGAGCTGATGTCGAAATACATAAAGAACAGAAACAAAAAAACAGCCTCTACGTTACAAACGACTTGGAGAGAGACCTCACGCAAAGAAACGACGCGTATCAACGAAACGACAAGAAAAGCGGCAAGAATTGATCCCATCGATAGGACAATGCTCCCATAGATAAAATCAAGGTAAACCATACTCCATTCATCGAGGTTGTTAGCGGCGATGTTAACGATTGGTGCGACCGACGAGAGCACCAGAGGCAATAGGAGTCTCACTTTTGCCCAAACTCCTCGCTCAACCGAGCTGTTCATACCTTTTCTCTTTTGTTCATCAGATATAGCACTCTGTCTGAGTTTCTCAATTTGATAACTTCTGTGATCGAAAAGTATCTCAGAAACTCGGACTCAAAAGCAGGTTGACTGTAATTTGGAAAGATATCTTCTCGAGTCTGAAGAAGCCTCTCAACTTGTGAGTCGCTCTTCGGAACGAACTCAATTACTAGAGTGTTGCAGATACGATGAAAAAACTTCGCAATGCCATCGAACGGCACATTATTTGAAATCGCCAAGTGGTGAATCATGGCAAGTGCAAGCGCCATATCTGAGGGACCGCGTTCTAAAAAAGACATCCTCTCCTGATTTTCCCAACCGAGATTTGGACTCGGATTAGTTAAGTCAAGCAATAAAGGCAGAAGGTGATCTTCACCGTTCTCAACACAGGCCAAATAGTTTTTCTCGACGGCGGCAGGATCGATGTCAAAAGAAAGCGTTGGTATTCTCTGATCGCTACCGATGCGACTGAACACGCCCGCATTTGCACCTAGGTCCCATATGTTCTCGGGACGAATTTGTTTTACGAATCTTGCCACGACTTGTTTTTTTTCCTCGAGCGCATCTAGAGCATAGTTCGTATTTTCGTAATAATCAGCCCATTCTGTGCCTCTAGGCTGCCACTTCAGTTTTCTAGTAGCAGATTCCAAATTGTCAATAAGACCTAGAAAAGACAGTGAACTGAATTTGCGGCGACCTGCATTGAAATGCCTCTTAGCAAAACGCCGTTGGCTTTTGGCGTGAAGATGAATATGGGTGAGCAAAGAAAAACGAAAGCACGTTGAAACCGGAAGAAGCGAACTAGCCAAGTCTAAAGGGACACCATCTAAATAAATTCGAGACAATTGATTTAACCGGATATCCTTGTAGCTCATCAGCGTCAACGGCGCAAGAAAATGTTGACAGAACTGCCGATAGGCAACCCAAGGCTGTCCCTCCTGGTATTTTTCGAAGGAAAGAGTGTCGATGAGTAGAGGTTTACCTTTTACAAATTGTATGTTGTAAGCATTGCTGTCTTTTAGCGACATCCCAAGATCAAAGGCTTTCTTTTGGATTTCAAGTGTGGTTAATGCCGCATGTTTCAATTGACTGAAAGTCCATTCGTATGGATATGAAACAAAGGGAATTTGCTCGGGATAGATGACCTTATAAGCCAAACCGGGGTTCGGCCCTTCGACATCAACCTCTTCATGGCGGATCAATAAGTCGGCCTCAACAAGCGTTTCATAAAGGCCAGATGACATCAGATGGTCGTAGTTCTCCCTATAGCTCGCGTTTACTTGTCGATAGATCAAATCTTTGTGAGAAAAAAGAAACCCACTTGGATCTCGAAACGATGAGGGAAGGCTTTCGGTGGCCATCAGTCTTTAGGAGTCTTTTTCTCTCGAAAATAAGGATCGCAATAAAAGAGCGACTCTCTTCCAGAACAATTTC
>CAYTFF010000157.1:0-970 GCA_964437045.1 uncultured Dehalococcoidia bacterium | reverse complement strand
AGGTGATAGTAATGAAAACTGTGACGGATACGGCCAGGCGAAAGGCATGAGATCGCCTTTGCATCGTGTTTGACTCCTTCCCACCTGAGTATCGGGTTCTTACGTTTTACCCAACAGAAAACTTAATCGCTACTTCGCAACCGAGTTTTATGGCGGATTCTATCCTTATTAGTTTGTCGCTGAAAAAGCAGTAAGAAACTCGCTAAAGAATACTAAGACTGGGAATGAGATGCTATTACAATCTCAAGTCCTGTTAAACGATCTTGTCGGACGTTGAGAATTAGAAGTTATTACCTTGGATGGCCTTCAGTCCTGGGTGGAAGCGCCACAGCCATCAATCCAAAACAGGACGATAGGGACGAAGTTGAAGGGCTCCCGCCGCGTCAACAAACAAGAATAGGTAGGCTATGCCTGGGTAACTGTGACTATGTCGTTGAGTCTAGGTGTAACGATGTCTCATAATCCTCAGGTCGGCAGTTCGAGTGTGCCCGTCGGCATCAGATTCTAAATCGGTCTACTTTTCGGAGGTTCCTGCTTATGAAGGCTGTCTTTGGGTTGGCGCTGGCGGTAGTCGCGGCGACGACGTCACCCGGAGTGTCTCAGGAGCCGAGCGCGGACGCCCTCTTTCCCTTCGAGGTCCAGCAAGTCTCTATTCCAATGGCCGACGGTGCTCGTCTGTCTGGCGTTTTGTATACTCCTGGACCGGGCCGGTTTCCGGTCATCGTAACGATCACCCAGGCTTCGTTCGAAAAATGGCGCCAATCTCACTTCCCCCGCAGCTCGTTCTCCCGCTCGGGCGACTATGCGGTGGTCGTCGTCAACACTCGTGGCAGAAGGGCCTCACGAGACAATCCTGCGAGAGGGGGCGTCAACCCGTTCGGCCAAGACGGGTACGACGTCGTGGAGTGGGTGGCCCGCCAGGATTGGAGTAATGGCAGGATCGGAATGTGGGGAGGATCGAACGAAGGGA
>CAYTFF010000156.1:0-2859 GCA_964437045.1 uncultured Dehalococcoidia bacterium | reverse complement strand
TATCAGGTGCAGTGACAAAAAGCTCTTTGCCCCACAGGGGGACGTCTTCTCTTTGCTTGAGAGAGTTCCCTTGAGAAAGTGAATCAGTCAACCCCTCACTTAAAAATACTTCTTCCCGAGAAACAGTCTCGAAGCCCTCATCTAAGTAATACAAAGAATGTCCATCCAAAAAATTATGCTTCAAGAAGGCGAGAGCGAATAACGGCTCAATGCCACTAGAACAACCTGCAATCATGGAAATAGAACCGGATGGCGCTACTGAGAGGCGGCAGGCATTCCTTAGCTTAGGAGCTCCGGGATAATCGAGACGGCAGACTTCAAAGGCTGGAAATGCCCCCCGAACCGATGCTAAAGCGGAAGAAGCTTCATCTGATTCCTTGCAAATAAACGCCATCACTTGCCGGCCTGTAGCAATGCCATCTTCGGAATCATAGGGAATACCCAATCGGATAAGCATATCAGCGAACCCCATAACGCCTAAACCTATCTTCCTAGTCATTTTCGTCATTTGCTCGATTTCAGATACAGAATATCGATTAGCATCGTTAACATTATCCAAAAAATGGACTGCTAAATGAACCGTATCCTTCATAAGATCCCAATCTATCTCAATTTCCTCAGAAGAGACTCGGATCATTCGAGCCAAATTAATGGACCCTAAATTACACGCTTCGTATGGCAGCAAAGGCTGTTCACCGCATGGGTTTGTTGCCGTGATGGGTCCTATATTAGGCGTTGGGTTATCGCGATTTACTTGGTCCAAAAAGATCATCCCGGGCTCTCCGTTTCTCCACGCGCCAGCAACGATCTGATTGAACACTTCCACTGCACTTACCCGACTGACTTCTTGGCCTCCCTGTGGATCACGGAGAATTAAATCCCCTCCTGATTCGACGGCCTGAAGAAATTCATCGTCTACTCCCACAGAGATGTTGTAGTTATGAACTACTCCCTCCTGATGTTTGGCATTAATGAACTCCATTAAGTCGGGGTGATGGACATCCATAACGGCCATGTTTGCGCCGTCTCGCTTCCCTCCCTGGGTAATCATTGTTGAAACTGAAGAAAGATGGCTTAAGACCGCTATTGGGCCACAAGCCCTTCCGTGGGTGGTAGCAATAGGAGAGCCTTTGGGTCTCAACTGGGAAAGAGAGACCCCCGTCCCCCCTCCAAATTTTTGGACCATCGCGATGTCGGTAGCCGTCTTCATAATTTCTTCCATGCTATCCTGTAGCGGTAGAACGAAGCACGCTGAAAGGGTACCTGCCCCAGTGCCAGCATTCATCATCGTTGGTGAATTAGGAAGGAATTCAAGCTTGGCCATAGAGTTGTAGAATTTCGCCTCGGATTCACCCGTATTGGCATTAGGGTCGTACAATTTATCAATTTCAGAAATAGCTTTCGCTACTCTACTGAACATCCCCTTGGCATCTTCCACAATATTTCCATTGTTATCTTTCAGGAAATAACGATGTTGAAGCACCACCTTCGCATTGTCCGTAAGAGGAGGTTCTCCTCCAACAACCAACGCCTTATTCCCGAAGAACTTAGCCAGCAGTTGCGGGCTTATCCCTGAGGTTTGATGGGCTCTTCCCGGCTCCAGCACTGCAATAGCCCGGTCCAAAATTTCACGAGCAGCAGGATCGATGGTGGCTTCTAATTTCCGTTGCAAATCCTGAGCTAATATCCCTAATTCGTTATTCATTCCCGGTTCAACTCTTACCATTTAAATTGGTACCTCCCCTTGGACATATCAATTTCACTTCTTCAATCTTCGAGGGCTTTTCTTATTTCTGGTCATCGCCTCTGGATTAAAGGGAAGTGATAGTTGCGCTTCGGCATTCTTCAAATTCTTCACCGGAGAGGAAGAGTCTGACGTTGCCTGGCGTAATAACTCGACTTCTTCAGCAAAATTCTCAATATCTTGAAAATTACGGTAAACACTCGCGAACCGGACGTAGGCTACGTGGTCTAACGTCCGGAGCTGTTCCATCACCATGACCCCGATTAGAGCACTTGGAGCTTCAGTTTTAGCCAAATGCTCAAGGTCTCTTTCGATGTCCGAAATCAACCGTTCGATGGTTTCCACCGAGATTGGGCGTTTGGCACAGGCAGCGAGAACACCGCCTCGAATTTTATCCCGATTAAATTCCTCGCGCCTTCCATCCTGTTTGACCACAACCATAGGGTTCATCTGTATGCGTTCAGAGGTAGAAAATCGGAGCCCACAACGAATACATTCCCTGCGTCGTTTAACCCCTTCAGTCCCGACGCGAGAATCTACTACCTTGGTCTCTTCATTTTCACAGAATGGGCACCTCAATTTGACCCTCCAACTGGTTGGACAATTGTTATCCACGGGAAACAATACCCCAATATGTAGTGTGCGTCAAGGTAACATACCCATTATATAGTAAATTTTTGGTGACATTTTACGGAAATTTGGAAGCAACTAGATTATATCCCATCGGTAAGGTAAAAATGGGTATAAAGAAGAAACCGCCCCGGAGGAATCCGGGGCGGTTGGGGAGAGAGGTGGGGCCCGTAAAATTCGAGCCAGAGGAACCCGGCTTACCCTAAAATCCAGTTAGTTGACTGTTCATCCTTTGCCGGGCAATTGGGGAGTGCCGCAAAAATGGAGGTAGATCTATATCCAACTCCCGGTCTCTTTCTCCATGAGACCCGTTGGAAATCAATTGAGCCAATTCTGTGTCACGTATCGTGATCAAACTTTCAGATGACGGAAATCCTGTAGCGATGATTGTAACCTTCACTTCATCCTCTAAAGATGCGTCTGTAGCCATCCCAAAAAAGATGTTGACATCAGGATCGACCACTAGGCTAATACAATCCGCTGCC
>CAYTFF010000155.1:0-2881 GCA_964437045.1 uncultured Dehalococcoidia bacterium | reverse complement strand
GATTACTCAAAAATTGATGTGGATCGCTCATCTCTTGTTGCCATTCCAATAATTGGCTCAACCATTGAAAACGTTGATCATCCTTCCCTTCCTGAAGTACTCCTTCTTTATATTTCCAGTGTGCTGCAACTCCTTCCTCGGCTGCACGATTCATTTCCTTTGTACGGATCTGGATTTCAAAAGGATGACCATCATGCCCGACCACTGTTGTATGAAGAGATTGGTACATGTTCGGACGAGGCATAGCAATAAAATCTTTAATACGTCCAGGAACAGGCTTCCACATATTGTGCACAATACCTAAAACTACATAACAATCACTCGCATCATCTACAAGCACTCTCATAGCAAGAAAATCATATATTTGATCTAACCCAATCTTCTGCCGCTTCATTTTTAGAAAAGTACTATAAACTCTTTTTACACGGCTTTTGATTTCGGCTTCTACACCGTTTTTTTTGAAATTTTTCCGCATTTTTTTGATAACTTGTTCAGCAAAATTTTCACTTGTACTTTCCTTTTTCTTTAGTTGAGCACCAATATTTTTATATGCTGTCGGCTCCAAATACTTGAAAGCTAAATCCTCCAACTCACCTCTAAGTTTTGCTATGCCCAAACGGTGGGCAATAGGAGCATAAATATCCAATGTCTCCTGAGCAATTAACTTCCTTTTCCCTTCAGGTAAATGTTGTAAAGTTCGCATGTTATGTAACCTATCCGCCAGTTTGATAAGAATCACACGAATATCATCCACCATTGCAAGTATTAACTTACGAAAATTTTCGGCCTGTTTCTGTCTCTTTGAAGAAAACTGGATCTGACTTATCTTGGTTACCCCATCAACTATGTGTGCAATATCCTTATCAAAGTGCTCTTCAATAACATCCACTGTAGTTAATGTATCTTCAACTACGTCATGGAGTAGCCCCACACTTACACAAACCACATCCAGCTTCATTTCAGCCAGAATATTAGCCACTTCTAGGGGATGAGATACATACGGTTCTCCTGATTGGCGAACCTGTCCTTCATGCTCACGAACGGAGAAAGTATACGCTTTTTTTAAAAGGTCGAAATCCGCATTAGGATGATGCTTACGAACTCTTTTTTCCAAATCCTTGTAACGAATCATACTTACACGGACTCATTCTATCACTTCAATGAATCTAATCTGAAGAACACACAAATTTTAAGCAATGAAAACAAAAAAAAGGGGGAGACCCCTCGTAAGAGTCTCCCCACTCAATATATGAAAATTACTAGGAGGACTGACTAGACTAGATTACTTACTACTCTCCTCCCATTGTTTTACGAGCTGCTTCCTCTTCTGCTTGCTGTTTCCGCTTTAATTCTAGAGCCTGCAAAGCCAATCCATCCGCTTCTTGTTCCCAATTTGCTTTTTCTTCTGCCTCTTCGGTAAGTTTGGCCTTTTCGCGGTACATAAGATTCAAATACTGCATCGCATCTGCATACTCAGGATCTATCACTAAAGCCTCTTTTAAAACAACAATCCCCTCATCTACAAGACCATCAATCTCTAGTTTTCTTTCTTCCTCCAACATCTCAACATCTTCGCCATCCATCCCTGTTTCATCATAAGAAACCTGCCAATTAAGAGTGGCAATTCCATACAAAGGCTCGGGGTTTTCAGGCTCTATACTGATACGCTTACGATACCAATTTTTAGCCTCTTCATTGTCTCCCATTCCGCTGTATATTCCGGCAAGATTAGCCATCGCTGTAGATTGGTGAGTTACATTCGAAGTACGCTTTAACACCTCTTCAAAAGTGCCGATTGCATCTTGAGCTCTCCTCAGATTCTCTGAGCTAGTCCCCTGAGGAATAAACTGGGCACGTTGAGCTGCTGCCAGGTAAAGGTATCCTTCAATAATTCCTGCATCCATTTCTATGGCTTGCTGAAACTGTGCAATAGCCTCATCATAATCTTTAGAGGTATAAGCTCCGACACCTTTATTAAGATGGTCTCTCGCTTTTAACCGGTCAACCATATTGCAGCCTGACACCATTACCACAAGTACCAATAGCACTATAAATACACAGTATTTCTTTCGAGAATACATTAGGACTTCTCCTTCAACTGATGAGTGAATTTTACGCAGGCCTATTCAGCCGCGTCCCCAATCTCTTCCGGTGTCATCAAACCGACATCACCAACTCCAGCACCCTTGGCAATATCAATAACCTGAACTACATCACCATAAGGAAGATCTATATCCCCCTGGATGAACATGTTTTTGTTGGCACGTGCGCTATAAATTTCGAATAGCCTGTCCCCTAAGAGATCTGATGTTACCGGATCTTGGTTAATACGTAACGCACCTGTTGCATCAATAGAAACAACAATCGCATCCGTCTTTACGATAATGTTGTCTGGAATTTCGTCAGGAGCCTTCTGAGGTACTCTAGCTTCAAGATCGTACTGCATTGTTGGCTGGATAACCATAAAGATGATCAGAAGCACTAAAAGGATATCTATGTATGGAGTGATGTTGATAGCAGCAGTGGCCCCACCGGCCCCACCTGTTGACATTCCCATAGCTAAAATCCCCCTTCTCTACGCTCTACCATCAAACCAATTTTTTCCGCACCGGCATCGCGTGCACTATTGATTACCTCTACTACTTTACCGTAAGAAGCAGCTACATCACCTTTGACAAACAAGGGCAACTCAGGTGCTGAAGCTATCCGATCAGCAAGATTATTTATCAAATCGTCTTCTAGAACTCGTTCCGAGTTAACATAAATCTCTTGCTGCCTAGTTACAGTTACCATAGTCGCACCCTCAGCTTCTGCCTCAGGAGCTTCCGCTGCATTGTCAGCCATGGGTTTATTCACATAAACCACTTCCTGCAACAACGGA
>CAYTFF010000154.1:0-2892 GCA_964437045.1 uncultured Dehalococcoidia bacterium | reverse complement strand
AAAACCCCGTAAATATGAAATATATACTAATAATATAGTTTTGGATATCGGTACTTGGTGTCCATTCAATTCTCAAAATACCGCTTTCGCAAGAAAGACAATACCAGCATATTTTCTCAGCCCAAATATTGGTAGATATGATGACATTTGGGCAAGCTATTTCTTACGAAAAATAATTGACCACTTAAATGAAGCAGTAATGTACGGAAACCCATTAGTAAACCAGGAACGCAATTTACACAATCTTCGCAAGGACCTTGAAGCTGAATTTTTCGGAATGGATACAACCGATAGATTAATTAAGATACTCCGTGATATGAATTTAGTTTCTACCGACTATTTAAATTGTTACTCTGAGTTAACAGAAAAGTTAGAAATAGAAATTTCGAAGTCAGGACTATTTAATCAATTTGAAAATAATACATTTTGTAAATTATTAGATGGAATGAAAATATGGACAAATACTTTTTCAGTCTTTAAGCCATAACTTATAGGAAAACCAGAATGAATCAAAAAAAACCTTTAATATCATTTACAGTAAACACATACAATCGTATATTTTTTCTACGTAATTTGCTCTTAAGCCTAGAAAAATGTAACACGTATCCAAATATAGAGCTAATAATTACTGATTATGGATCTGAGGATGGGTCCCGTGAATTCATCATTGATTTTGCAAAACAAGCTAATTTTGATGTCAAATATATTTTATCTGATGAGGTAAAATACTTTGAATCTATTAAAAATAAAGGACTAACTATAGACAGTAGTTGGGCAAGAACTGCAGCAATATTTGGAAAATCCAGAAATGAAGCACGGCAACTAGCAAAAGGGGAATATTTTATAGATTTAGCGGACGATCAACAATTTATTAGAGAAGGAAATTGGATAGAAGAATTATTCGAAATATTCAATCACCGTAAAAACAAAATAGGTAAAGATGATATTTCGTGTATAGTCACTTATGCTTATTTCAGATGGCGATTGGATAAACCAAACAACACTAGACTATCTGAGGATAATTCTGAAAAAGTACCCTACTATGTGGCCAAGGAAAAAGATTACGTTGATTATCATTGCATGAAAAAGGCAACTTATACAAGGATTGGTCAATATTCTGACCCTATTATGTTCAAAAAGGAATCTGACGAATGGGAAATGTGGAACAATCAGGATCCAAGAATAAGACCAGAACAGGAATATCAATCAAGATGTTCATTACTAGGTTTAAAAAGAATATTTATGAAATATCCTATTCTTGTAGCTTTTCCTAATACTATGCCAAATATTTTAATAAATTCAGATACACCATTTATTGCTCCTATCTGGTCATTAGATGAAATAAAACTAAAGTTTCATAAATTAAGTCGCCCTATTTCCAGTGATGAATTAGACCCGGAGCACAAAGTAGGTTTATTTGAGAAAAATATCGCCACTAAGAGTCTGGCTGAAAGATTATTCGCTAAAATATACTCTTTGAAGTAACTCGAAATGCCTGTAATAATTATATATAGGCAAACACAGAATTTTTTACTACACAAATGAAATTTGCATTTTTATTAGATCAGCCACAAACTCTTCAAACTCTATTTAGTGTTATAAGGGAAACGAGTAATGCTGATATAAATAGTGATATATACCTAGTTAAAAATAACATGGATGGCATCCAAGGAAATTTTCATACATTGCTAGAGAATTTAGGAAATAATAATGGTCTTATTAATGCAAACATCGATTGGAAAATTTCTGAATCTAGAGAACATATCCAGGATAGCCTTATTGAACAAATAGAAAACTATGATGCAGTGATCGGAATTAATTTATATAACCCTGTTTGGCAAGAAATATACGGAAGCGATACTCCAAATAAGTACCTACTTGCAAGAAAATTCCCATTATTTGCACCATTATTGAAAATACTTCAAGGCAAGCAAAAATGGAAATCTGCTCATCTTTTGAGAAGCAATATATTTGCCATAGAACATTCTTGGAATGAAATATATAATTCCGGATATGGTATGAACCCTGATATCAAAAAGTTATTCTGTAACACAACTGTAAGTCTTGATATTCTTCAAAAATTAGGAGCACCCCCAAATCTTCTTGAAAGTGCAGGAAGTCCTTGGCTTCAACTATGTGATTCATTTGGAAAAGATGCCGAAAAGGAAAATCTGGTTTTATTTCTGGCTCCTCACAACTCTTGGACTAATCAAATCCCTAATCTTGAAGAAATTATTAATCAACTAACCATTATTATCAGGAACCAGTGTGATAAAGCCGGATGGAAATTTGCATTAAAAAAACGGTCCAAATATATGCTGACAATTGATGAGGGGGTTTTCGATTTCGTGGTTTCAGATCAAAATCCCTTGGAGCATTTGGAGCTTTATTCCAAAGCCAAAATTGCGTTACACCTTTGTTCATCGAGCGTATGCGAATTTGCATTCACTCGCACTTTTGCAATTACGATGTTTCCATCACTTAATTTAGATATCCATAATAGTGTAAATAGAATAAGAAACGGTAAAACATTTATCCATAACCACTATTACAACACAGACAGTTTTCTAAAACAGGCTCCAATGGCAACTTTTTATGAAAATGGTGACTCAATAGAATCCATAATTAATAACTTGATTTCATCCTCTAACCAAGATATTGACTGGGTATCTTTTCAAAGAAAATATTTTCCCTCTTTGGTACCCCATGATAAAGCGGGGGAAACTATATTGACACAAATTACAAGTATGGTTAGTTAAAATGAAATCATCTCCAAATTTATTTAAGGCTTTCAATGTTTTATTCAATAAAGTGAATTTCCATCATGAAGAGGATTTTGAGACCCTTTTCGATACTTTTAAAAGTTCTGTTAATCTAACGATTATTAAAGAT
>CAYTFF010000153.1:279-2983 GCA_964437045.1 uncultured Dehalococcoidia bacterium | reverse complement strand
TCCTCGGGGTACTTAGATGTTTCAGTTCCCCCACTTACCTTCTTCCGACCAACTCGGAAGATCTCCGGGGTTAACCCGGCGGGGTTTCCCCATTCGGGAACCCCCGGCTAAGCCTGTTAGACGGCCGACCGGGGATTATCGTAGTCTTACCACGCCCTTCATCGGCTCTTGGCCCCTAGGCAGCCACCATAAACCCTTAATAGCTTGACCCACATTAAGGCTCAACGGCTTCTTGTAAATTGCATATATTTGATAAATTTTCGCAGAACTATTCAGTTGTTAAGGTGCATAAAAAAACGGCTGGGTCATTCCCCCAACCGTTGTGAAGGGTTTTTAAAATTCTATATGTTACATAGATACTAGCATGATTAAAAATTATCTAGCCGAATTATACATTGAGAATAGACTATCGTCAATAGAATACCAAGTGGATTTTAACTTAGTGTTTTAAGATTACTTATATTTGATTAATTTAATTAGAAACAACACCATCAACTATTTTTCTGAATTCATCTTCTGTTAGTAACCTCTTCTTTTCTAATGAGTAAGCCTTAACTTGGGTTAAAATTTCTAACATTTCTTCATCGCTGGCACTAACTTTGATTTTATTCAGCCAAATTCCAATTGAATCTATTCCACTTCCCTTACCCAAAACTATACGAGGTTCATTTTGCCCTACCACTTGAGGAAGGAATGGGAACATTTCTGTCAGGTTATCATTGTTATCAACAAGATTCTTATACCAGGTAGTAACTATTCCTGACTCTACATCAAATAAATGGTCCCCAACAACCTCTCTGTTGTCTGGAATAATATGCCCAGAAAGTCTTCTGATCTCCTTTGATAGTTCATACATTTTCTCAGTATTTATGCCCATATCAACCCCATACATCGTTAAAAGGGCCATAACTAAATCCTCCATCGGTGTATTCCCAGCTCGTTCCCCTATGCCGGTTACTGTTGTATGAACCGTCTCTACCCCATGCATTAATGCTACTATACTATTTGCAACACCAAGCCCAAAGTCCATATGGAAATGAATCTCAAGCGGCTTCTTAATGCGTTCTTGAGTTCGCTTTACAAAATACTCTACTGCATGTGGAGAGAGTACCCCAAACGTATCAACTAATACCAAAGAGTCCATGTGACCTTCAGTGGCAATACGTTCAATTAAATTCAAATACCAAGTCATATCAGCTCGCTAAGCATCTATTTGGAAAAACACTGTATAAAGCGCCTGTTCATGTGAATACCTTAATTGTAGTTTCTATCGCTCTCTCTAGTGGCCACCTATAATTCTTTTGTATAGCATGTTCTGAGGCAGGAACTTCAGTAATAATACCTTTAACTCCAGAATCAACAGCCATTTTCACATCTTCAACCATGCATCTTGAAAATGCCAATATATCTGCATTAAGCCCCATTCCAGCAATTGTCTTTATCGCATCTGCATCAGACGGAGAAACTGCAGGCATACCAGCTTCAATCCGATGAACACCAGCTTCATCTAGGAGTGTAGCAATACGGATTTTATCTTCCTTATTAAAGACAATGCCCGCCTGCTGTTCTCCATCACGAAGGGTAACATCATGGATTTTTATTCTGTCCTGAAATTGCCAACCTTCCATAACTTCTGGCAGGAAATTCCAAGGACTAACAAACCAATTATCACTTTGCCAAGGTTGATGATTATGAGCCATAATAAATCCTCCATTTGGGATTGCAATAACAAATTGATACAGAATCAGAATAAGCGATTAGAGTATAAAAGGTGGACAATCTGTAGTCAATAATTTCATGCCAATCTATGCAAAGCAAAATAATTACTTAACAGAGAATTACATACACAGGTACCTCATCAAATTAATATACGATCTTATTACCTCACGAGAAAATTATTTAGTAAATGTTAATATAATGTGGATATTACCCGATTGAAAAATACCTGTTACAATTGAGACGTATGAAAGTAATTCTCAGGCTTGTAAGACTCTCATTGAAACATAAGGGGCTTCTTTTCGGCGCATATATATGCTTATTTATTAGCAGCGCAGCTTTTCTTGTCATACCCCATTTACTAGGAACCGCTGTAGACTCCGTTTTAGAGTCTGGGTTACGGTCCCATCTAATGTACTTCGCTCTAATAATTCTAGGTGCATCTGTTATTAGAGGCATCTTTGCTTATGGACAGACGTATTTGGGAGAAGCTATGTCTCAGCATGTGGCCTACGACATTCGGAATACATTTTATGACAGTTTACAGAGATTAAGTTTTGGTTACCACGATAAACAACATACCGGCAATTTAATGTCCAGAGCAACCTTAGACGTAGAAGGGATTAGGATGTTTATGAACTTCGGTCTAATTAGATCCGTGCAAGTATTCGTATTAGTTATTGGTGTAGCAATAGTAATGTTTGCCACCAATTGGCAGTTAGGATTACTTAGTATGGGGTTTGTTCCTTTCATGATATATAGATCGGTAATCATGAGCAGAGCAATGCGGAAAACATGGCTTAGGGTACAAGAATTTTTAGGGCAGCTTACAACAGTTCTCCAAGAAAACCTAATTGGAACCAGAGTAGTCAAATCTTTTGGAGCTGAGGATTACGAACAACTTAAATTTAACAATAAAGCATGGCTAGTATCGTCTGAGAGTCTCGAGGCCAATAAACTTCATGCATGAAGTGGACCTGTAGTGGTT
>CAYTFF010000153.1:0-269 GCA_964437045.1 uncultured Dehalococcoidia bacterium | reverse complement strand
CAAGTTGTGAATGGCAGCATAACTACTGGGGAATTGAGTAGTTTTATATTCTTTATGGCCATGCTCCAAATGCCTGTAAGAATGTCTGGATGGCTCATAAATTCATTCTCTCGCGCAGTCTCTTCCGGGGAACGGATATTTGAAATAATTGATAGCGAATCGCCAGTTCAAGAAAAACCCCAGGCCTTTGATATGCCAAGAACTAACGGGAATGTTATCTTTAAGGATGTATCATTTAGTTATAATCCTATGTCTCCTGCTATTAGTGA
>CAYTFF010000152.1:881-2986 GCA_964437045.1 uncultured Dehalococcoidia bacterium | reverse complement strand
GTAATTATTGGGTCCATTCGTATTTCATCAGGTGGAGTCCCCGGATGTATTATCTCATCACCTAATCTAAGTAGATTAACCTCTTCCTTGTTACCATCACTACCCCTCATCCATCTCAAAGGTTCCGGTGTCTTTACCGCATAAACCAAAAATTCCCCCCCTACCGTATGCCTTAAACCAGGTGCCCAATAAAACATATCACCTTTATGACCACGGTATACCTCTCCTGTATCAAGATTCTCCACTTCCATCTCACCATCTAATATCACAGCTACCTGATGCCACTGATGATCACATACTATAGAACTCTTCGAACGATGATTAGCAATAGTCGCACTAGCAGTAAGATTAGTCTCCATAGGCCCAACAAGAACTACCTGCCACCAATCATTATCTACCGATACCGGACTGTCTACTTTAACCGGCGTAGCTCTTAATGCATCCCTTATAAACTTCATGTTCTTCCTACGAGGTGGTAATTTCTCTCTACCTGAAATGTCACGAATCTCATCAGGTGGGGAACCATCCAGTAATATCTCGTTATCTAAAAGATGCATCGTTACTTCCCTTTTACCCTCAGGGGTATTTACACATCTCAACGGTATGGGTGTTTTTATGCCTAAAGCTCTAAAGTCGCCTCCAAGCCTTAAAGACAATCCAGGAGCCCAGTAAAATACATCTCCCTCATGACCTCTGTAAACATCTCCTGTATCAAGATCCTGGGCAACCATCTCTCCACTAAGAACAATTGCAAACTGGTGATACCAAAAATAGGTATCAAACATCGTATTTGATCTATGTTCGGCAGTAGCAGCATCCATTACATCATTGGAATCCGGTGGATTTAATAGCTGTAACTGATACCAGTTGTCATCAACCCCATCACCCTGTCCTGAAGGTGTAACAACTTTAGTACAAGGTAAATCTAACGCCCCACGTACAAACTTAATCAACTGATGACTACGTTCCTTATCTACTCCCATTAAACTACTCCTTCACCCTTGAACATTTACTGCTAGGGATGATTTAAGTAAAACCCTTATAATAGCTTTAGTGCAAATATATTACTCATAGATATTGTATCTTTTTATTCAAATAAAGCAATATAAATCATAGTTTTATCCACAAGACCTAAAACTTATCAATTCTTGATTGCCAAGGACGGAAAGAAAAGCCTCTAGAATAATATCCCCAAGCAGCATGAATCATAACACCTGCTGCTATTAATATTATACCCAAAGTCATTAATATATCCTTATCAAAAACTACATTTTGACCAAATAGCAGGATAAAAAAAGTAAGGAATCCCCAAAATGCAGGACTGGTTGTCTGCTTTAATAAAATAAATATAACGGTAACTAATAATCCAACTGCAAATGCAGCAACCATATAGGATGGATTTAGGGCTACTGTTATACCAAGAAGTGTCGAATATCCATCACCACCCTTAAATGAAAAAATAACTGGTTTCCAATGCCCTATTACTGCTGCTAAACCTGGAAGTATAATAAGTGGTTCTTCTAACCCCAGCAAAACACCTATTAATACCGCGATAACTCCTTTAGTTAAATCAGTCCCGAATACAATGAAACCTGATTTATGCCCAACGTTCCGATAAACATTTGCTGCACCAGGGAGGCCGGTCCCAATAGCAAATATATTTACCCCTCTTAGCTTAGAAACAACGTATGCAGCTGGGATTGAGCCCAATAAATACCCAGCGATAACAGCCAAAATTAGATTATTTAATGAAAATACATCTATCCCCATAACTAAGATTCTACACCAATTAAGTTAGACCTGCATTTAATAAAGATTTAAATTAGTCCATAGAAATTTCGATGGTCTATATTTTTTATGGTTTTTAATTTGAATTAAAAGAAATAATTCAAATTAATTATATATAGAGCTTAACGAAATTTGGTATAATCTGGGCGTTTAGCATAAAACGTGGAGCAAAATCCATTAATATATTTTACCTATTGTTAGTTGGCTTAGGAGGAGCATTAGGAGCCATAGCACGCTATGGCTTAAATCAGATATTTCTTACTCAATTCGGATCATCCTTATTGCCCACTTTCCTTGCAAATGTTACCGGCTCATTT
>CAYTFF010000152.1:0-871 GCA_964437045.1 uncultured Dehalococcoidia bacterium | reverse complement strand
GAAACAGATTGGCCAGATTCATCAAGAGTTTCTATTTGATCTCCTGATTCTACTTCTTCCATTCCTATAACCTTTCCAAAAATGTTATAGACTGCTTTCATTATGACTGCCATTTTAGTTTACTCCACGGGCCCGGGGAGCTCCACGGGCGTTTCTATATAAATAGTTCTTATAACTGGTGGATTGTCTCTATTTATATATTCCGAACCCAATCTACTACCTTGTTTCTCATATGATTCAGTCAAATCATTAAGTTTACTTTGTAATCTACCATATGCAAGGTCGATTGCATAATTATCATTTTTTCTTGGTTTACTGACGGGGTTATTGTACACTCACGAGTCATTACCTATGGAAACTAGATTGTTTTTATCTGTAGGTTTACTTGGGTCTTTCACAACTTTTTCTACTTTAAGTGTGGCAACTATTCAACTCTTACAGAGGGGTGATTTTTATAACGCTGGATTGAATATTGGGCTAAGTATCATAATAGGACTTATAGCAGCAACCGTAGGAATAATAATTGGACGAGCCATATAGTTATCACAAACCTAACTACCAAACTTCTAATAAGACTTAGTTCGTATCAACGTTTCACTTTATTTTGTAACAACCCAATAAGTGGTGAATCAACCGGAAGGTATTGAATAAAATTAATAGTTTTGTCCATAGATTCCAACTTTACATTTGTATATCCCAAATATCTCCCAAATGTCCCAGTTTGAACCTCAATCTCACGTATTTCTAAAATGGGTAAGTCGACACGGCGTTGACCTAACATCAAACCCTCTTGGATGATTAAATTATTCTCCCCCAGTATGTAACCAGTTCTTTTAAAACTAAAATATCTTGGAACTATTATTATTATTGC
>CAYTFF010000151.1:0-2991 GCA_964437045.1 uncultured Dehalococcoidia bacterium | reverse complement strand
TCTGGAGATGTGTATAAAGCTACAAAAGGCGATTTGTTATATTGGCCACCTGGGCTTAATCATAGGCTATCTGGCAAATTCAGAGCTTATTTTGTTCAGACTCCTACCAATCGTCGGTGGGTTGTGACTCCAGATGGTAAAAAGATGATTGATTTGGTTAACATAGAAGGTGAAATTCTAAATCCTGGTTCTGCTCCTGATCAAGTTGGAGTAGACCCCTTAACAGACGCTGGGTATTCCAATTCATGAAATAATTAACCTGTTACCTTTGAATACGGTAATCGTGAAAGTCATTATTAGGGGGTAATAAAAAATGAAATTTGGTATTGGATTGGCTACGTGCAGAGAAGGATGGGACCTTCCTCCGGAATTTGCTGGCCCAGAAGATCTTATAAATTTAACCCAGGAGGCAGAAAATCTTGGTATAGATTTTGTTTGGGGGAGTGATTTTATAAGCTTAACACCGGCTCACAAGAAGCGACTTCCAGCCATACCAAATTGGTATGAAATACTTATTAGTCTTGCGGCCATATCATCAGTAACTAGTAAAATTCAATTAGGTATAGGCGTTGTTGTATTGCCATTTCGTGACTCGGTGATATTGGCCAAACAGGTTGCAACATTAGATGCATTTAGTAACGGACGAGTTATGTTTGGGGTGGGATTGGGTGCTATGAGAGAGGAATTTGAAAGAATTGCACCGGCCAAATTAGGTATTCATCGTGGTAGGTTACTTGAAGAACAGTTAGAGGCACTTATCCTATTGTTTACTAAAGATGACGCTACTTTTAAAGGCAATTATGTTCAATTTGATGGAGTTACCTTGTATCCAGGCCAAATTCAGTCTCCAATAACGATATATATTTCAGGACATTCAGGAGAAATATTTAACCGTGTTGTTAAATGGGGTAAAGGTATAGTTACTGGGAGGAATACTATTGAAGGAGTTAAAGATACAATAGCTAAACTGCATATGTGTGCAGAAGATGCAAATAGAGATCCAGCTTCTATTGATGTTATTGTAAATGGTGCGATGTGTCTTGCGAATAGACGAGAACAAGCATTAAAAAAATTTCCTGAGAGTTATGCTGGGCGAAGATTTTTGACAGCTCAACCAGGATCAGGTACAAAATCTAGGTCAACGGTTGAAGATCTGACGCATATTGATTTTATTGGTTCCCCAGAAGATGTAGCTGGCAGGATAGTTGAACTTAAAGAGGCAGGAGTAACTCATCTGGCTGCTCAAAGTGTTGCATGTAACGATTTGGATGAGTTCCGGGAGCAGATGCAAATATTTGCATCTGAAGTAATGCCACTGGTTAAATAGCTGAAGGTTTTCGTTATATTAAATATTTTGAGGAGATTTTCCTGAATGGCAATTATTGAATCTTTACCTGAATACACAGGGATAATTATTATCATAGCTGTAGTGGGATCGATTTTATGGTGGATCGGCCATAAATTAGGAAACTCAGGATTCATGCAGGTATTATTTGTATTATTCGTAATTTTAATAGCGGCTTATAGAGATAGAATACCTAATATATTCAATTAGGTGTAGTATGAAAAATCTACCAACATTTCCTGTAAACTTTTATAGGAATATTATATAGTTTAACTTATGACTGGCTCTTTTATGATTAATATAGTTTTAGTAGCCCCTGAAATACGACAGAACACATGTAATATAATTCGTTTATGCTCGAATGTTGGTGCAAATTTACATTTGATTGAACCTTTGGGATTCAGTCTTGATGATGCCAGCTTACGAAGAGCTTCTCTTGATTATGGAGACCTTACCAATGTTGTCGTACACTCTTCGATAAATAGATTTTAAATAAGGTTAATATTGATAGTCTTTATGGAGCTGTAACTAATGCTCCAACTTCTTATATTGAACCGGATTACAAGAGCGGGGATAGTATATTATTTGGATCAGAAAATAATGGACTATCAGACAATGTGGTATCAAAAATCCCATCTGAAAACCGGGTTTCTATACCGATGATGCCAGCCAATCGTAGTATTAATCTTTCCAATGCAGTAGCTATTATTTTATATGAAGTTTGGAAACAGTTTGGATTCAAAGGATCTAATAAAAACGGGCAATCTGGAAGAACCTATTTTTCTTAATTATTATCATAAATAATTAAGAATTGAATATACTGTACAATCGTAGTATTCTTTACCCTAAATTAGAGGATATATTTGGAGGTGATCAATTGGTAATATCTGAAACTAAACAAGATTTGTCTTTAATAGCTCACCTCTTGAGACGTGCGGGGTTTGGTGTTACCAGAGATGAACTAGAGAAAAGTGTGGGTAAAAGTTATGAATCTATAGTCGATGAATTGTTTGCCCCAAAGGTTCAAATGCGGATGCCAGACGATCTTATACGTCGCTACCATGTTGATCAATCCGACCTTAGGATTTATGAACCGGCTGGAGCCAATTGGATGTTTCGGATGATTACCACTACAGATCCTCTTCGAGAGAAAGTTGCGCTTTTTTGGCATAGAGTATTTGCTACCGCGGTAACTAAATTGACACAGACCAAGGTGGTACTGGATCAAGTAGACATGCTTCGTAAGTATGGTATGGGAGGGTTCCCAGAACTGCTTTTACAAATATCAAAAAACCCTGCGATGATCCTATGGCTAGATAACCAAGATAACAGGAAAGATGAGATAAATGAAAATTATGGAAGGGAACTTCTTGAGTTATTTTCTATGGGTGCTACAAACTATTCTGAAGACGATATAAAAGAAGCTTCACGAGCTTTTACTGGATGGACTATAGGGAATACCGATTACATGGTTTTACGAATGCAAGCTGATGCTGCTTGGCCATATAATCGTATAAACTGGTATTTTGAATTTAAGCCGGAAAACCATGATTATGGTGAGAAGACATTTTTAGGTGAGACGGGTTGTTTTGATGGCCAGGATATTATAGACATTATCTGTGAGCAACCAGCCACAGCTCGTTTTG
>CAYTFF010000150.1:875-3000 GCA_964437045.1 uncultured Dehalococcoidia bacterium | reverse complement strand
TTTGGAACAATTCAAGTGCGACAAGCTAGATCAATTGAAAAGCATCCTACAGTTTGGCAATGTGTTGGTGAAATTGAAGGGCAACTAAACACAAACGCCTCAACGCAAAAAATATTAGAAGCCACTTTTCCACCAGGGTCTATTACAGGAGCCCCGAAAATTCGAGCAATGCAAATTATTAATGAATTAGAGAAAAGCCCACGCGGTCCTTATTGTGGCGCAATTGGTGTTTTCGGGAAATCAATTTTTCTCAATGTTGCTATTAGAACCGCAACACTTACCGGCACTGATTCACCTGTTGATTTTAAGGGCAAATTGGAATACCGCACTGGATGTGGCATTGTATCTGATTCAAACCCAATAGAAGAATTACACGAATCAGAAGTTAAAACTCATATTCTTAATGAGTTAGCAAACGCAACTTAAGATAAAAATACGACGCCACTTTAAGCTGCACATGCTGTTGCATTGCAAACGCATTTGAAATCTGCTGTCCAATAAATTTACGATGTGATGGATTAAATGAGAAATCAAACATCATGCCGGCATAAATTGTGTCGCCCGCCTCTAAGTGATGATGCATGAGTTTTGCATTAACGCCTAGTGGTGGTGAATTAGATATACCAAGTTGAAATTGCAACCAGTAAAATTTATATTTACCAATTCCAAATCCTCCGCTGCTATTAATCTGTAACCCAATTCCACCTCCTCCAATATTGGATATTATCCCTACTGATGGAGGCCCAACAATGGGCAAGCTCTCTTTAAATTTAATGACCTTGTTCGTTTTTAAATAGGCATTAAAATTGGCCTTGCATACTTGTTCAGGTAAAAGTTCAGATCTTGGATCCAAGAGGGGCCAAAGAGTAGCCTCAGGTAATTCAAGAGTATCTGTGCTAATGCGATAATCACGCCTTCGTTGACAACGTTCAACCTTTAATGGCATACTTAATTTAAGCAAATGGCTGGTTTTGCCTCTATCCTTTTTGGCTGTAATGCCCAGGGACCGCGTCCTAAACATCCAACGATTTTGACCGATAGACATAATGCCTAGCAACCGTAAACCCAAGTCAAACAAAATTGGTTCGCCTACTGTCGTCGGTGCTTCAACAATGATTTCAGACGATGTTAAATCAACAAGAACTACGTTCCATAAAAAAGCTTTTGGAACGCGTCCACTAGGAGCAATCGTAATCTGCAAGGAGCCATTGCGATCACACAATTGTTGTAAATATTTTCTCCAACTCGTAGTTCTTAAACGATTTGCAGGCATAAATTCAGACTCCAAGCATATATCAGTATTTTAAAGATAACCTATCAGCACAATTAGGGCGTAAGTTGTGTCGACGATAACTTTATCGAGGTAAAGGTATAAACTGTTAAAATAAAGTTACTTACGACAATTAGGTCGCATTATTAGAATTCCCCCCTCAATCAATACCTCAGGTGCCGATAAATCAGAACATACTGCAAGAAGTTTTAAATCACCCATTGTCCATAAACGCATAGGGCGATCAAAATCGCTTAATTCCCACAACTCATCATTTACAGAATCACCCTCGAGAATGGCAAAAATTGTGTCATTGGGAGACCATACCATCTGCATTGTTCTATCGTGGTTAATGCCTTCAGACCATCTGCCTTCTGCTACTTCACGCCACAAATCGCCGGGAATATCATCGATAATTAATAAACCCCCTTCTTTTAAGGCGTTTTTACACTGCCTAAATAATTCAATTGCCTGTTCAATTTCAGCAAAAAGCATCAACGTTTGTCCACAGCAAATGATTGCATCAACCTGAGATTGGAGCGGGAGAAGATTTAAGATATCACCAGTAAGAAGTCGAGCATCTACATTGGATTCTTTGCAATTTGCTTTACATAATGCAATCGCTTGAGGATTAATATCGATACCAGTTACTCGGTGCCCTGCCACTGAAAGTGGAAGCAGCAGACGCCCATCACCGCAACCAATATCAATAACATCTTTTGGCGGACCAGCAAGTAAATCAGCAATATGGTGAATTTGCAATTGCGATTGCTCCTCATCCATAGGAGACCAATCATTCATTGTTTGAAGTATCACCTTGAGTTATATCCCCATCTGGCTCCTGCTTTGCAGGCT
>CAYTFF010000150.1:0-820 GCA_964437045.1 uncultured Dehalococcoidia bacterium | reverse complement strand
ATTAAGCCTTTCAAAACCTCGCCACACGCAACGCCACGAATAACCTCTACCTCTGCCCTCATGACAGGCTGACGATATGCGATGATTGACAGGGTTTCGAGTGCTGCCTGGGAAAGTTTTTGCTGCTGTCTCTCGGCATGCAATCGAGAAACAAGAGGCGCAAATTCTTCGCATGTAAGCACACGATAACCTCCGGCAATTCTTTCGATTCGAAATGAGCATTTCTGCTCCTCGTATTTTTTATTCAATGAATCTATTGCTTCTTTAATGTCACTTGTTGCATTTTCAATACCCAAAACTGTTTGCAATCTAGTTTCCGATAAAGCACGCTCACTTGAAAAAAGCAATGCCTCCACTCGCTGTTCAAGGGGCATAGAGCTGCAAGGAATTGCGTTTGTTGTAGAAGCAGTAGATTCAGTCATATGAGCGTTTTATACATTTCGTGAAGCGAGCGCAACTTTGGCAAGGGCAACTTTTTGAGCACGCTCAACAGAAATTCTGTCTTTTTCGCCAGAGGTAATCCTTGCATTTGCCTCTGCAAGCTCAGCTTTTGCTTCTTCAAGATTCAATTCACTTGCAAGAATCGCTCCTTCAGTTACAAGCGTTAAACAGTCCCCATCAACGTGCGCAAAACCACCTTCTATCAAATAATGCTGGACCCCCTCTGCACCATCAATTCGCAAAGTTCCTGGAGCAAGAGCAGAAAGTAGGGGCGAGAGGCCCTTCATCATTCCATACTGACCATCCCATGCTGGAAATGAAACATAAGTCGATTCACCAGAAAAAGCCTCTGCTGTTGGGGTTACAATCTTGCACTGAA
>CAYTFF010000149.1:0-3001 GCA_964437045.1 uncultured Dehalococcoidia bacterium | reverse complement strand
GAACGCACTACAAGCCTCGTCGATCTTTATCCTACATTCATCGATGTCTGCGATCTATCGCCCAAGGAAGGTCTCGATGGCCTGAGTTTAAAACCGCTTCTCGAACAACCCGATAAAGAATGGAATCGTCCTGCACTCACAACACACGGACGAAAGAACCACAGTATTCGCTCCGAGCGCTGGCGCTATATCCGTTATTCCGACGGTACTGAAGAACTCTATGATCATATGCATGACAAGCTGGAATGGACCAATCTCGCAGGACAGGCGCAATACAAGGAAGTGATCGCTGCGCATGTTGCCTGGCTACCCAAAACGGACGCACCTACTGCCGAGCCTTTACGGCGAGAAGATACGACCGATGTGCCTGCGGGTGCAGGTCCAGGTCCAGGCTTCGAATAAGATTTATCAAAAGGTGTCACCCTGTGCACAGCTCAAAACTCAGAGGTTCAGACTTTCAGATCACAACGTCTGATCAACCAGTCGCTCATGCTGATTTTTTTGCTGACACTTTAAAAATCGATCGCCTCGGTGTTGTTGCACCCAAACGCTATGAAGCCATTGGCGCTGTCACCCTCATCATGGCCTATGTCACTGCCTTCTACGATCACTATCGTTCAGAAGGCAGTAATTTTTTTGCTTATCCCGATTATTTTACCTTCCAAAAAGAGAATCCTGTTGCCGACTACGCCATGCTCGACATCTGGCCCGCTCACAAAAACATCCACATCCCTGACAATGCAAACGAATCAGCCGCAGCCATCACAGACCGCGGCGTCAACATTCTTCTCGTTCCAGATCACCCGCCGCTCGAAAACACATACAAACCCGTTCAGACTGAAAGCCTCTGTCGCAACATCCAGCGCAGCTTCCTCTATTCCGAAACAGGTAATCTCGAAAATCCGACTTTAGAAATCACCACCAAGGCTGAACCATTCAAAGAATGGATCATCAAACCTTTTGACTCCGTCCCAGAAGACCCCACCTTACAATCTCAAAAACAACACTGGTTACAGACAGATTCTACCACCCTCACTCAAACCTTCAGAGAAATCAGTTTAGACAAAGCGATAAAACACTTATAATTTTCGAATAAAACCTGTCGTTTACATGCTTCGTCTAAACTAAAGCACTCACTTTCCCAACCTCTTTTACTGTAACTTTCCCCTTTTCCAAGGGGGACTAAGGGGGATTCATGCAATCCCAAAACAGCCTCCTCAAAAACATCCTCGATCGCTACGCCGGCTACGAAGAACTGTATGATGAACTCACACAATTCTTCGCTCAAGACACCCGCCTCATGCCCGCCAGTATCGAAGCCAAAACGCGTCCCAATATTCTCTTTCTGCAAACTGACAATCAGCGTTGGGACGCTTTGGGTTGTTCTGGCAATCCCATCATTCACACACCCAATATTGATCGCCTGGCAGCTCAGGGGGCTTATTTCACGCATGTTTTTGCCACCACCCCAATCTGCGCCGCCAGTCGCGCAAGCATCCTCACAGGCTTGTACCGCCGCCGACACAACTTTACCTTTCTTCAACCGCCTCTTCGCACCGAATTTACCGACATCAGTTATCCAACCTTGCTAAAACAAGCTGGTTACTACACGGGTTTAATCGGAAAATTGGGCATTGAATCACACGGCAAACTCCTGCTGGAAAATGAGGCGGAAACCTTGTCAAAAATGTTTGATGTCTTTGACAATTTTGAACACTGGACCAAAGAGGGGTACGAAATCACACAAGAGGATGGTTCACAAAAACATTTGACCGAAATCACAGGTGACAAAGTCATCGACTTTCTAAACACCTGCCCAAAAGATCGCCCCTTCTGCCTATCCGTAAGTTTCAACGCTCCCCATGCCCAGGATGGTGACCCTCGCCATTTTATCTGGCCTTCCGCAGAGGATTCCCTCTACGAAGACGCAACCCTCCCAGTAACCAAAACAGCCGATCCAGATTTCTTTAATTCTCTACCCGAGTTTTTACAAAACAACGAAAACCGCAAACGCTGGCATACCCGCTTTGACTCACACACAAATTACCAGCATCATGTCAAAGGCTACTACCGCATGATCAGTGGGGTCGATCGAATGGTCGGTCGGTTTGTCGATGAGTTAGAACGTCAGGGTCTCAGCGACAACACCATCATTTTCTTCACATCCGATCACGGTTTTATGATCGGTGAACGTGGCTATTCCGACTGCTGGCTTATGTACGATGGCTCGCTGCGTGTACCCCTGATCATTTATGATCCCCGGGTAAATCCATCAGCCCGTGGCATCATCCGAAATGAACTGGCATTGAATATCGATCTCTCGCCGACCATACTTGAATTGGCTGGCATCGAAGTACCGCCAATGGTACAGGGAAAGAGTCTTGTACCTTTGTTATATGGCAACCAACTTCCCTGGCGACAGGATTTTTTTTGCGAACATGTCTTCAACACCCCGACCATTGTCATTCCCAGAAGTGAAGGTGTTCGAACCCAACGCTGGAAGTACATCCGTTACTTCGATCAAAATCCTATCTGGGAAGAACTCTACGATCTGAAAAAAGATCCGGAAGAAGCACACAATCTACGGGACGATCCAAACTGTGTTCTAAAACTGGACAAATTGCGAAAACGATGCGATGAATTATTGCGCTCAATACAATCTTCAACACGCACATCTCCGATTGAGGATTTGCGGTATGAGTAATTTGCAACCCATCTAACGATCCATTTAATCCTTCACCGCCTTTCATCCGTTTTAGGAGACCGCGGGGTTGCTTTTCCCTCTCCATTTCCATATATTCTCAGCGTGTTCACCAGGGAGCCTCTTGTCCGCAGAAAAAGCATAGCCTACCTGACCCACGCGGTTATACATAGCTAACCCTTTCTTTCCCGCCTGAACATGCGGACAACAGGCAACCACACGAGAGAGAGGGTACTATGTCTACACACCTTTCTACCAGTCGCCTGCCTTCCAACCCCAACCTCGAGCATCTCAAGAAGC
>CAYTFF010000148.1:0-3003 GCA_964437045.1 uncultured Dehalococcoidia bacterium | reverse complement strand
TGTCAAAACCAAGTCCCCGCATACAGATGGTGAATTTTGTGGTGATTTCCTCATCGGTCTCTACTTTTACAACGTTAATACTTTTCTGTGTATTTAAACCGGTGCTTTCTAATTCATTCACTGTTGCAACATTAATACTCGCTTTTTCTGAACCTCCACATCCGGAAATAAAAAACAGACTGCACAAAACAATGAGCATCTGTATCGAGGCCTTAGGAAATATCATGGCTATAAAATACATTAAATCTTTGAAAAAGTTGTGAATTTATGCGGTTCTGAATTTTTAAAGATAATTTTGCTTCTTAGGAAGGTAATGTTAGGCTAAACAAAGCCTCACCACTTTCGTCGTTTTCTGCAATCAAACTCCCATTATGTGCAAGAGCAATTTCCAATGCAATAGACAATCCCAAGCCACTTCCACCAGTGTTCCTGCTACGAGACTGATCATCTCTCGCAAATCTCTCAAACACATGCGGTAGAAATTCAGGAGGTATGCCCTGACCAGTATTTCTAACCGTCACCGTCACGGAGATTTCTTCCTGATAAAGGTTCACCTGAATACGTCCGTCGCTAGATGTATGTTGAATAGCATTAGAAATAAGATTTTGAAGCACCTGGCGTATTCGTAAAGGATCTATTGAAATCGGGACAGGAGCAGTTCCTTGTATATCGACTGAGATTCCTGCTTCATCTAAGTTAGGTTTATTTGCCCTATATACTTGTTCCACGATATCGTCCATCACAACAGGAAACTTATCAATACTTAATAATCCTTCATCTGCTAACGAGAGCTGCTGCAAATCTTCAACAAGTCGAGCCACTTGTTCTACCTGTGATTTTATAGATTGCAGAGTCATATCTGACAATGTTTCCACACCATCCAAAACAGCTTCAATATGACTCCTAACGTTTGTGAGAGGCGATCTGATTTCGTGAGATATATCAGACATGAATTTTCGACGTCTTCCTGACACCTCGTCTAATTGGCTAACCATGCCATGAAATGATGTTACAAGTTGGTCAATCTCGTTCAATCCCGCTTTTTTCACCCTGACCGTAAGATCACCCTCACCAATTCTTTCCGCTACGAATCGTAACGAATTCAATGGCCTAGAAATCTTCCTCGAAAACCATAAGGTAAACCCAGCAACCAAACCAAAACCAAGTATACCGACTAGTGATAAGTACACCCACTGCAGATTAAACCCCTTATCTACTCCAAGATAAACGGTTAAGGGATTAGCATACCCAACTTCCTGCTTTAGCGAAGTAAAATAACACTCTTTGCTAGAGGCTATATCGCCGGTATTTTCAATAACAGGAACTACCTTTATAACTCCCCTTCTTGCAACATAACTGATTCCAGCATCTTTAAGACATGAAGCCATAGCTTTATTCAGTTTTGCAATCAGAGCTATCGGCGACGATTGTTCCTCAGAACCTTTAAAAAGAGGGTTTGCTGGATCTATAAGTCCTATACCAACCAAACTTTCATCTTGAGATTCAGGGGAAGTGTCCACAATTACGGAACCCTCAGCTGTAGCAAGAACGATCCGTACAGAAAACTTTTCCGAAAGTACGGTTGACAAGGAATCTGCTCTTTCCCAATTGCCGTCCTTTAAAACAAGAGTAGATAGTTCGTTAAGGATTCCAGACCGAATCTCGAAGTTTGCATCGAATCCTCTGAATGGGTCATTAATCCTAATTGTTGCAGTTATAAACCCCGTCAATATGACGGACAGGGCTATCAAAACGCCGCCTGTTAAAATAATTTGGTTCCGTAAACTACTAGGCATTAATAATTCTGTACCCTACACCGTATACCGTTTCAATAAACCTCGGTTTCTTCGGGTTGTCCCCAATTTTCTCCCTGAGGTTTCCAATATGAGCGTCAACTGTTCGATCGAGGCCTTGGTAATCAAAGCCGAAGGCATTTTCCAAAAGTTGATCTCTTGAATACACTCGCCCTGGTTGGGCTACGAGAACAACCAATAGTTCAAATTCTCTAACAGATAGAGCCACTTCTACCCCATCTACCTTAACTTCATGTTTTAATATATCTATTTCAAGTCCAGGCACACGCATTGTAGAGCTTCGTTCCTCTTTGTTTTCGTAACGCCTGATAAGAGCCCCTATACGAGCAACAAGCTCTCTAGGTCTATACGGTTTCGAAAGATAATCATCTACTCCTACTTCGAAACCAGCCAACGTCGATTCTTCTGAACCTAACGCTGTTACCATAATTATCGGAGTGTCTTCCTTTTCACGACGGATTTCTCGGCAAATCTCTAATCCATTTATTCCAGGAAGCATTACATCCAGTACGACAAGGTCCGGAGAATTTTCTCTAAATAATTTTAAACCAGATAATCCATCATGTGATATGAACACATCATATTTGGCATCTTCCAGATAACGCCTAACGATAGTAGCCTGTTCGTTATCATCTTCAATAACCAAAATTGTCTTATTCACGCCTTCTACCTTCCTTCAACTTCGATCCTTGTTAAGGAGAAATTCCCCAACCATTAGTGAAAAGAGATTGGGGAACTCCAGGAGGAACTATGTTAACCGGAAATAGCTTCTGACTAGTTAATTTACTTTGTTTTAGAGAAGTGCCCTTTCCTGTGTTGCGATCTCTTCTCTATTGCCATGAGCTTCTTCTCTGCCTCATCAGCACTCAGCTTCCCATCCTTTACCATCTGGTCTATCTTCGCCTTTACAGCCTCTTTGTTAAAAGGGCCGGACCATTTTTTAGAAAAATGTCCTTTCTTGTACTTCGACCTCTTCTCGATTGCCGAGAGCTTCTTCTCTGCCTCATCAGCACTCAGCTTCCCATCCTTTACCATCTGGTCTATCTTCGCCTTTACAGCCTCTTTGTTAAAAGGGCCGGACCATTTTTTAGAAAAATGTCCTTTCTTGTACTTCGACCTCTTCTCGATTGCCGAGAGCTTCTTCTCTGCCTCATCAGCACTCAGCTTCCCATCCTTTACCATCTGGTCT
>CAYTFF010000147.1:0-3070 GCA_964437045.1 uncultured Dehalococcoidia bacterium | reverse complement strand
TTTTCCAATATCCTCTCGAAATGATAGGCAAGAAACTGATTTTTGCCCCATTTCTGATATCTCATTTTAGCATTCATACGGATCAGAGAAATTGATTCATTGGTAACACTGCTAAGTATATTTTTTGCTATAGAGTCAATCGGAATATAATCATAATGACCTAACATCACTAAAATATGATCTGCCACATATGGTCCTACACCGGGTATAGAAAGCAGTTGATCTCGCAAATCTGAAGGATTATTAACCTTCTGCCAAGATTCAAGATCTATTTTACCTTCTGATACACATATAGCAAAGTTATGAATCCAACTACTACGAAACCCTAAATTTACTTTCCTTAAATCTCCCAAAGAAGCACTGGCTATGATATTTGGCGGTGGAAAACAAAAGTATTTGTCGCTACCATCTTGCACTGGCTCACCAAATTTTTTGCATAGATTACCGATCATCATTTTAGTATTTGTCCAGGTGCAATTAACCGTACATAAGGTCTTAATAACATCTTCAAATAATGATCCAGATCTAAGTAAGGCTCCGGCTTTCTGTTCTGCTATTTTGAACATTTTAGAATCGTTTTTACACTGATCCCAAAACTGATCAAAACTTTCATTTGATCTAAACATCCATTGTAGTTTCGTTCTCAAATTTGATGCTTCACTGTCAGCTATAGATTGATTTACTTTAGCAATAACCGTGTTAGATGTAATGTTACATGAAATTTCAACCATCACGCCCCCAATAGAAGGAAAATTCAAGGCCCATAATATGTTTTTATTGTTTTCCAACATATAAAAAGGCGCGAGCTGAATCCAACCATGCGAGAAAATTGTATGAACAGGATTATGATTTAATTCTAATGTGATCTTCAAAATGTAATACTAGTAATATTAAGATTGTTTTGTTGAAATACCAGTAATAAAATACTAATCAGAGCATCTTAAAAGTCAGTTGTTTCACCAGTAATATCACTACCCTCTTCAATTCTTTCCTGGCAATCTGACTTGGTTATATTGCAAAAACTACACTCCATTTTACTGGGCACTTTACGAGCGGGTTCAGTAGAGGCAACTCTTTGGATAAGATGACTAAGATTCTTTATGAAAGTATCATTAACTGCGCTAGATGGAATGTAATCCTCATGATCAGGATAAACAACTTTCCCATTAAAGTTAATTCCCTTATATTGACGCAAAGTTTTGGGAACTGCATACATGTACAGCATTACTTGAACATGATGAGATGGTGATGGTTGCCCAGTTTTTGCATCAATAATTGTACCTATTTCATCAGAAACCGTTATAAGATCTGGTTTACCTCCAAGAGTAGCCGTACGCCCTCTGAGAGTGAAGGCATTCTGATTTTCAGTGAATACAGGTGTTTGATCTATTTCCAGTTCACTTCTAATCTTGTTAAGTAATTCTGTATGTTTCAGCTGCCATTCAGCACTGTTAAAATCTGATGGAACCTTATCATAGCTCCACCCTTCGAGATTGGCTCTAAACCATGCGGCCCATTCACATGAATTTTCGCCAACTAACAATTTAGTAAGCCAGGTTACCCAAATATATGGAACATCTCTTTTCTCTGGCATTGCATTGGCCTTTCTTACTAAACCAATAAATTTACATCCAAACAAGTACTTAAGGGTATTGTCTTAAATGACTATTAAAGAACTATATGACCAGTAACCAAGCAAACTAACTCAGGTTAAGCCACGGACAAAAACTTGACCTTTTCAAACTGCCCACCAACAATAGGAACTGGGTCTAATCCGAGCCAATCTTCCAATATATGAGAGTATACTCCACGAAAATCTAGATTAAACCTTAAATCCCCCTCCACTAAATCGGAGGGATTAAGCGATGGATATTCACTATACATTCCACCTTTAACCTGATCACCTATAACAAAAACAACACCGGCCTGCCCATGATCTGTTCCACTACCATTATCCCTAACTCTACGACCAAACTCCGAAAACATAAGTAAGACTATTTCTTCTTGCGCATTATGTTCTTTCAAGTCCTGATAAAAGTCATATATAGCCCTAGATAATTCTTTCCATAATGTTTCCTGCAATAAAAGCTCTCCAGTATGCGCATCAAAATTGCCATGCTGAGTATAAAAAACCCTGGTACCAAGATCAGCAAACATTACTTGAGCAATTGATTTCATGTTCTTTCCGATATCATCATATCCATATTCTATATTGGAAGAGTATTTGCCTATAGCTGATTTTAAAATATCTGTACCCCTCAACGCATTTATACCTGTCTTTCCAAGATAATCTACAACCCAGTCAGAGCCAATTGTAGGTGTATAAATTCTTGAAAAAATCTCTAGCGCTTTTTGCCGTTGGGATCCATCGGATAATGAAGTAAGTAACCCATAGGTTTCCAAATCACTTACTGACGCAATAGGAACCCCAGGATATGCTAATGCCCTGGGAAGGACTGAACCAAAATTAACTCCACCAACAACGTTTTCTCCATTTGGGTCTATCTCTTTAAGAGCTCTGCCTAGCCAACCCTCTGTTGCCACCTTATCTGGTTCACAGGTATGCCAGATATCCATTGATCTAAAATGGGATCTGCTTGGGTTTGAATAACCTACTCCATGAATTATCGCTACGTTGCCTTGATCATATAGTTCTTTTATAGGCCCCATAGAAGGATGAAATCCTATCTCGTTATCAATAGGAATAACCTCATCCTGTGAAATTCTTATACTAGGCCTACCATCCAGATAATGCGGATTATTATAAGGTACTATACAATTAAGATAGTCATTACCACCGGTTAGCTGCACAACTACCAGTTTTTTCTGCTTCTTTTGACTGTCCATAATTACTCCTTAGAACAACACAGTTAGCATCTAAATTTTGCTAACCTTTCTGATAAATTTGGACCCGGTGCCGATTAGTCTCTGTAATAAACAGCTTCTCTTGATTATCTAATTTAACTGATATTGGGCCCCATAATAGCTTCTCAATAAATGATGATTCCTGCCAAGGATCCTCAACGCCAAGTTCTGGTTCAAGGTTGGACCTTGATCTGGCTTCAGCTTC
>CAYTFF010000146.1:0-3126 GCA_964437045.1 uncultured Dehalococcoidia bacterium | reverse complement strand
GTGTACGTGCTCACCTTTTTTGAAGTTTCCAATAACGCTCGAATCGCCCTGGGTTGATGGTCGTGTCCGAGCTCGAACCCCTTCACCGACAATCCGGGCGTTATCGCCATTTTGCAATATCAGTTCACCAAATTCCCGCTTTGGTTAGTTTTGGGATAGGGAATCAATTAAGCGGTTTGATTGTCATGGCAGTCATGTTGGTAAGTGTAATGGGACGTTTAGTTGCAGGATTCCTTGGGGATTATTTGGATAAGCGGTATATTTTGGCTACCGCCTATACGTTACTGCTTATTGGTATCATAATTATTTCGAATTTGTCATCTACGTGGTTGATCGGGCTTTACATACTTTTCTTTGGATTGGGACATGGAGCAACCATTCCGGTGGCTTTTGCGATTTTAGCCGCCTATTTTGGGAGAAGGAATTTTGGAACTATAGTCTCACTAAATGTAACTATTGGTACGGTTTTTGGTATGGTATCACCGGTATTCGCTGGTTGGGTTTTTGATATCACCAGTAGCTATAAACCAGCATTCCTTGTTATATCTTTAACTCTTATTCCGAGTATTATCCTAATTCTTACAACTCGATCTTACCGAGCTACCAAGATAAATGATTAGAATTAAATTATTTAATATCGCTTACGATCTTTTTGGAGGGATTGATATTTTCTATGTTAACTGTTTGGTTAAACCACTAACAAATGTTATCTGTCCATCTTTAAACCCAAATAGGTCTCCCCCAATAATTTTATTTTCCCCTACTCCTGTAATAGTCCATTCAGCAAACCCCCAGTCGTCAGTAGCAAATAGAGCTCTATTAAAATTAGCATTCACATTAGCGAAATCTTCAAAAAATTCACCTATAAATCTAGTGATAGCAGGCTTACCATCAATTTTTTCTCCTTTATCTCCAATCAATACTGCTTCATTAGCAATATAGGTCATAGCGTCATCTAAATCATGTTGATTGAAGGCATTTAGAAATCCTTTTATTATGGCCACATTTTGTTTATTGTTTGGCATAATATTTCACCTCAATATTTCATTGCTTTTTGATTAAAAAGAATATGTTTTTATTTGAACCTACTATTACATTCTTTTGATAGTAAGACCATCAGGTATGTTTGCAGGAGGTTGATTATGGGATCCATAGGACAACTCATTTAGTATCTTCTCTATAGCTATAAGCCCAATCTGTGCCATATGCGGGGCTTTGGGCCCAAAAGTGTTGTCTAAAGCCTTTCTATATTTAATATATCTAGCTTCAGATAACCACGGCTTGATACCTAGGAATATATCTATGTCGTTCATTGTTACCTTATCTTCTCCAATGAATTCGGCAATTATAGGTCTGTATGAATAGCTTCTAGCAAGGCTAAGAATTGGATGTTCTTCTTGATCATTTGGGCGTTCAAAGAGATCTAATCTAGGTAATATATTGGAAAGTCTTATTACCCATTCTGCCATGGCAGGCGTGATCTTTTTCTCTGGTGCTATAGATAAAGCATTTATTGCAGCTAATTGTAATAGGAGGGGAACACTAACTGGATCTTTCCAGGGTAAGAAACCTTCATGTTCCCATGCAATCAATGGTTGATAATGGGGATGGCTGAATTTAATATCAAAGAATTGTTTCAACTCGCCTAGTTTGCCTGGTTCTAAATTGCCGTTCCCTAGGTTTAATTCAATCCAATTATTGAGTTCCTTGCGGGTAGGCATCTTCCCATTTTTTTTAGCCATTATCGCTGGATAGGCATTAGTTAATTCTATGCATATTGGTTGATAGTCTGGTAGCTTTTTTTTTGCCATATGCTCCATATTAACATATACAATGATGCTAGATATTATTCACCAATAAATTCCCAGTGAGGTCTAAACAATCTCTCTTCAGTTATTTTGTAATCATCTAGTTCTAATCGGATAAGGTGTATAATTTTTTCAGCGATTTTTAGTGCTTCTATAGCAGCTGGATCTTCAAAGTTAGCTTCTATTGTCTCTTCGTACTTATTGTATCTGGTTTCAGATAACCAGGGTTTGTACCCTAAGAATATGTCTATATCAGCCATACTTACTTTGTCTCTACCTATAAATTCACTAACCATTTCTCTTAATGCATAACTTCTGGCAAGAATTAGGATAGGATGCTCATTATCATCATTATTTCGGTAAAGTAAATCCATCTCAGGCAAGAATTTGGATAATCTGAGGACCCATTTTGCAATAGCAGGGGTACACAAAAGTTCAGGCTGCATTTCTGGATGTTTATTCATAGCACATAATTGAATTAAAAGAGGGATATCTTCAGAATTATCCCATGGTAATTCCCCTTCCCATGCAACAAGTGGTTTATAGATGGGGTTACTAAACTGTTTATCGAAGAAAGTTTTAATATAGTGTAGTTTAGTCCATCCTATGAGATCTTCTTCGAAATTATCTTTAATCCAATAGAACAAATTTTGTCTAGTAGGTTTTTTACCATGCTTTTTAGATATAAGTATAGGGTAAGCCTTTGCTAATTCCATACATACTCGGATCAAATTTGTAAGCTTGCCTCGTGGCATTCCATATCCTTTTCAACATTCATATGATTTATTTATTAGACAAATATTTAAATATATTAAACGTAAAAAATATCATATTTGCCGATAAATAAACATTATTAAAGCAAACAATAATGTATTATAACATATTATTGCAGATATTTACTGAAGAATTCGTCTTGGATATACAAGCATTCAGTTTAGTTACACCAATTTTCCAAATATTGCTCATGAATGTATATTAGATGATAGGATCTATATATTTTGTTAAATACTGAGATAGGAGTATGCTAATCTGCAAATTCTGAATATGAAAATAGCTACTACTAACAGACAAAAATTTAATTATATTAACTGGAAGAGTTCAGGCCCTGACATTGTTCTTATCCACGGTTTGGCTTCTAATCTTCATATATGGGAATTAGTAGGGGATTTACTTAGTAGCGAATTTAATGTAATTGCTTATGATCAACGAGGCCATGGTTTATCAGATAAACCATCAACAGGATACGATTTTGACTCTATTACAGAGGATTTGTTAAGTCTATGTATTTCATTGAATTTATCTAATCCAATTATCGTTG
>CAYTFF010000145.1:2464-3171 GCA_964437045.1 uncultured Dehalococcoidia bacterium | reverse complement strand
TAAATTAGAGAGTGCCTGAATCTCGAAAATGTATTGGACATCCAATTTTCTTTTCAATAAAATATTAGGAAAATAATAATTAAAGAATGGGTTGATATAATGAATGGTTCTCAACTAAAAAACAAAATCCTTGATGGCTCTATCATATATGGAACAATGTTATCTGCCTCTAAAAATCTTAAATGGGTAAATATATTGGTTGAGGCTGGACTTGATTACGTTATTATAGATACAGAACACTCTCAATTCACTAGGTCAGAAGTTTCCGATTTGATATTAATGATATCCAGTGTTGGAATAGTACCTATTGTTAGAATACCAACTCCAGAAACCCATAATGTAACCATGGCTATAGATGCCGGCGCTCAAGGAATCTTAGCTCCTTATTGTGAGACTGTGCAACAAGTACAAACTGTTGTTATGGCAACAAAATTAAGACCTCTGAAAGGCCAACTTGCTTGGAAGGCTATTAATTCTCAAATATATCCAAGTCAAGAGACTAAAGATTATTTATTTAAACGCAATGAAAATAGTATTTGCATAATTGGAATTGAAAGTGTACCAGCAATCGAAAATCTTGAAAACATTTTATCGATTCCAGGAATAGATGCAATTTTTGTCGGACCAAATGATTTGTCAATTTCACTTGGAATTCCCGAACAATTTGATCATCCCCTGCAATGATTGAAGATTGATTGCCTAAATAT
>CAYTFF010000145.1:0-2454 GCA_964437045.1 uncultured Dehalococcoidia bacterium | reverse complement strand
TCTAAAAAAATGTTCCAATTCCAGTATTCCTGTAATGATTCATCACAAAACTATACCCCTGACCCAAAAATGGATAAGTGAGGGTACTCAACTTGTTTTATATAACACAGATATAAGTGTTATGAAGAATAGTTTTAAAACTGACTTTGATAAAATCAGGAAATTAAGTACCAAATAAAAATTTTGATAATCCTATCGGGAGACTAAAAATCAAAATATTAATTCTTTCAACTCAAATACTTGTCATATTAAATCTTCACCTCACTTAATAGCTTGGTGGCTGATTGGATATTATTTTCCTTAAGACGTGTAATTGAAATTAATACCCCAATTAAACCGATAATCAGACATAATATTCCGAGCCCTTCATAATCCCAGATTGCCAATGTTATACCACCCAATACTGGCCCAACCAGTACACCTCCCTGGTTACTTATTGGTACCATACTAATAGTTGTACCCCGTAAATGTTTGCCACCCAAAAGGGATAATAATGTCACAATGAGTGGGAACGGAGTATAAATTACGCACATATATAATGCAGCTAATGTGATTAGAGTTATAGGATTAAAATCAAACAAGAATATAGAAGCTCCTAATATTCCAGAGATACCCATAACAAATGGGACAAACAGTAATCTATACTTAGTGTCGGCCAGACTACCTCCCATCATGGAGGCAAAAATTATACCTCCCGAAACAAAAGCCATAGGGATTGCTGTGTCACCTGTAGAGAATTCATGTCTTAAAATTAGAAAGGAACTAAAAAATGTCATTACTATCATAAGTCCTGTACGACTAAAAAAGTTTACAAGACTGATATCCCACACGACTTTTTGTTTAATAACTGGTACGAATTGGGCCAAGAAATTGAATTTGTTCTTAGGTATATGGTTAGATGAAGGGAGGAAAATCATTACAAATATACACAGTATACTAGTTATAACACCAACTGATATAAAACTAACTCTCCAACTATAAATATCTCCTATCATAGCCATTATAGGGATACCTAAAGCTGCCCCTAATCCAGATCCAAAAGTTATTGCCCCTAATGCTTTACCTCTCTTGTCTGTGGAAACATAATCTGATACTACCGCCATTGAATTTATGGTGACAGCCCCTGCAAAGCCTAATAAACCCCGGAATACAAGTGCCGATACAAAATTCCATGATAAACCTGTACCTATGCTACTCATTGCCATAAATATCAATCCTATTAGAAGGATTGGTTTTCTTCCATAGTTATCTGACAGAGCTCCTGCTAGGAAAGCAACACATACCCAAGGAATTGCCATAGATGCTGCCAATTGTCCTGCAACTTCAACGCTCACATTTAAATCATGAGCTATATCCACTAGCAGTGGTCCAAGCATTAATATGGTGACATTTACCATAAATACCGCTACCATTGATGTCGCAATAACAGTAGCTGATGTTCTAGAAGTTATTTGCATAATCCAAACTTTATATATCTAACAATATTAATATATTGTTTTGACTATCCTGAATATGAAGCTAAATCATTTGTTGCTTTTTGTATTTGATCTTCTTTCAAAAGAAAAGGGGTTAAAATTGCTCCAACGATCCCAATACTCAAACAGACAATACCTATTGCCTCATATCCTCCGAAACTGAGTGCCATTCCAGCTAAAGCAGGACCTATAATAATTCCTGCCTGATTACTAATGGGCATTAATGTCATAACTGTGCCTCTTAGTTTTGCCCCAGATATTGTTATGAAAAGCGTTATAGATAATGGAAATATGAAATAAATACAAGTGACATATAATAGACCTAAGGCAACGGCAAAATATGGTATCGGTATGAAAACAAATATCAACACTCCTAAAACTGCCGATAATATCAACCCAATAGGTATAGCCTTTAACCTCAATGGTGATTCCGCTAAAAGCCCCCCCATGAATCCTGCTATTATTAGGCCAAAGGAAACTATACCCATAGGGAGAGCTGTTTCCCCAGTTGTAAACCCATATTTAATTATAAGAAAAGGCGCAAAGTATGTTATTAATACAGTTGACCCGATCCTTTGGAAAGTATTAACCGCTGTTATATTCCATATAATTCGATGCATTATTAACAGTAAATATCTAGAAAATATTCGGATAATTAGGCTTTTATCACCAAAGCTTTGAACGGGTTTAGTATTATGTAAGAAGAAAAATAGTACAATCCAGATTAGAGAAGTTGACAAGCCTACGGAAATAAAACTCCATCTCCAATGACTAATATCAGCTATAAATGTTATTATTGGGACTCCAATTACAGCTGCTAATCCCCCTCCGGCAGTTAAAAACCCTACGGCCTTACCACGATGATTTGGTGGGGTTAAGTCGGTAATTGCCGCAGTTGAAATAGGGGGTACTACTCCTCCAAGCCCAGATATTGCTCTGAAACCTATTGCTGAACCAACCCCCCATGCAAAACTAGTAC
>CAYTFF010000144.1:1081-3211 GCA_964437045.1 uncultured Dehalococcoidia bacterium | reverse complement strand
CCCAGATACAAGGCCTGGCCACTTCCCCGCACCGCCAGGAATAGTCGGTCCGGAACGTCACCGATACTGGCGGCCACAGCTACCGAGCCCTCGAAGGCGGGCACGGTACGTCGGAATGCCTCCTGGGGACCGAGGCCGGCCTGAAGGTGGGTGGAACACAACGCTGGCACCACTCGAGCGTCAGTAGTAATTTGGTCGGCCAGGTCCAGATCGGTCGCTGCCACTAGGTCAGCATGGTTGTCAACATCCCCATTCTGGACGGCAGTGACCAACGGCAACTCGTCGACACCCGAAGACCCAGAAGCCAACGGGTGGGTATTGGCCTCTGAGATAAGACCAACGCTGGCCCAGCGAGTGTGGCCCAAGACTGCACCTTGGGTCCGGGGACCTGATAGAGCGCGAGCCAGTAGTCGGTCCTCAGATAGTGCTCGGCGCAAGACTCTTGTGTTGTCGCCCAGTTCCCCGATCTCAGCTGCCACTTTGACCACAAAGAGCAGCCCACCTCCAGGAAGGTGACGCACGCTTCCTGACCGCAAAAGGGGGTCTCGACCTCGCCTGGTGGTGCTAGCAAGATCGTCAAGACCATGGTCCCAAAGAACCACCTGGAGGCCAGCTGAATCCCTACCGCGCACTTCTAGACGGTCAATAGCGGCCAAGGCCTGTTGGACAGAAAGCAGCACGGCCAGACCGGAGTCGCTTGGCGGATCGGTGGTAGAAGCCAAAGACGTCACGCCTACCCACGCGCCAAGGCGGTCACGAGAAATCGACCATGCAGCGTCGCGGATCCGTACCACCGCGGCGTTAGCCAGCTCGGGGTCTCCGACAGTTTCGGCCAGTCGTCCTTCCACCCCGGCTAGCTGTTCAGGAAGACCGTCGAGAAGAACTCGCAACCGGTCAACAAGCAAGGAATCGCGAACCAAGGCGAGAAGTCCCGGTACTCCGGCTAGAAGGTGTCCCGCTAACTCAAAAAGTTCAGCCGCCTCGGCTAAGTCAGTCGGTTCACCCGTAACGAGGATGTCCACGGCGCGCTCCACCGATCCGACTACGGATGCGCTGTCAGGAACTTCACGTCCGGAGGGACGACGCATAACAGCGATAATGCCGCACATGACCCGACCAATCCCCTTCCTCGTTCTGGTAGAAACCAAGTTCCGACGGCTCTGGAACCCGATCGGAAAGCAATTCTAGGATTGTTGGCTCACAAGCGTCCCGCGTCCCCAGACCCATGGCCGTCACAGCGTCGAACCGCTACACAAAGTCGGTCAGCAACCGCTGTAGCAAGTGCCGCGTCCACCGCCTCAACCATCACCCGGACAACCGGCTCAGTTCCGGACGGACGCACCAAAATCCTGCCACCGTCTCCTAGTTCCATAGCAGCCACGACTACGTCATCGGCCACTTCTTCGGTCACTTCGACACCGGGCCTATCCACCGGCACGCTGACCAATACCTGCGGCACACGGTCGACAAGTTGGGCTGCCAGGTCACCGAGGGGGTGACCAGCTCTCCTAGCTACGTCCAGGGCCTGGATACCGGTAAGAATCCCATCACCAGTACTCGCCAGATCACGAAAGACAAGGTGGCCAGACTGCTCCCCGCCCAGCACCCAATTACCGGATTCCATGGCCTCTAAGATGTAACGGTCACCAACCGGCACCTCGTGGACAGCGATGCCCCGAGCAGCTAGGCCACGCCGAAGACCTAGGTTCGCCATCGGGGTCACTACTACGGTCGACCCATGCAAAACTCCCCGCTCCAGGCGGTCGACAGCGCAAATAGCCAGTAGGTGGTCGCCGTCAAGGAGGCTGCCATCACTTGCCACGGCTATCACCCGGTCACCGTCGCCGTCAAAGGCGAGACCGGCGTCGGCGGTCCTCTCAACCACCGCCTGCTGCAGGTCGCCTGGATGAGTTGACCCGCACCCTTCATTGATATTCCGACCGTCAGGAGCGGCGTGGATCTCTAAGACCTCGGCTCCCAAGCGAGTCAGGATCGCTGCCGCCACCCCAGAGGTAGCCCCATTGGCACAGTCAACCACCAGACGCATTCCGGATAGAGCACCGGGAGCCACCGAGGCAACCAGTGCATCGGCCCAACGATCGTCTACCGCTTCCTCGAGAATGAGACTCT
>CAYTFF010000144.1:0-1071 GCA_964437045.1 uncultured Dehalococcoidia bacterium | reverse complement strand
GGTTCATCGATCCGCGGGAGAACCTTCCATTCGTTTTCGACAGCAGCCTGGATTTCATCCGCAAGCTTCCGCCCACCAAAGCCGAACAGCTTCACCCCGTTGTCAGTCCACGGGTTATGTGAGGCCGATACTACCGCGCCAGCCGCCCTCTCTAGCCGGGCTACATAGGCTACAGCCGGAGTTGGGGCTACTCCTAGAGAGATGACGTCAAGACCTCCGATCTGCAGACCCTCCGCTAGGGCACGAGCCAGCTCGGGGCCCGAATGGCGGGTATCACGTCCTACTACTACCCGTTCAGCATCCAATCGGCGCGCCGCAGCAAGGCCGAGGGCCCGGACAGCGGGTCCGGCAAGCCCGGACCCTACTGGGCCACGCACACCGTCGGTGCCGAAACTCAGGACCATGGTCGAAGCGTACGGTCCGGACGACTCGCCCGGCCGTCGGTCAGCGCTTGGAGTACTGCGGCGCCTTACGGGCCTTCTTGAGGCCGTATTTCTTGGATTCCTTCTTCCGGGGATCCCGACTCAGAAGTCCGGCCTGCTTCAGGGGCTTCCGAAGCTCACCTTTAAGCGCCTCAAGGGCCCGGGCAATGCCCAGGCGAAGGGCCCCGGCCTGCCCGCTGGTACCACCACCGTGGACGGTGGCTTCAATGTCGTAGTCCCCTTCACTGCCCGTCACCCGGAGAGGTTCCATAAAGACCAACCGGTGGCTCTCCGACGGGAAGTACTCGTCAGCCATACGGCCGTTGATCATGATCCGACCGGTCCCCGGTCGAAAGCACACGCGGGCCACAGACTCCTTGCGGCGGCCGGTCGTCTGGACAAGGGGTGCAGGCATCGGATTCTCCTGATCAGTTATCGGTCCGGAGCGCAAGGTTGCGTCCGGCCAAGACGGTAGTGAGTTCCTCAAAGGACTTTGGCCCGACGCCGGCCATGGCCAGAACCTCGGGGGCGGAGCGGGCTACCAGGTCATCGACGGTGGCAACCCCGGCTCCTCGGATACTGGACTCGAGGCGAGCTGACAGGCCAAGTTCGCTGATCGGGTCCGACTCGGCGTACGACGGATCCGACG
>CAYTFF010000143.1:0-3225 GCA_964437045.1 uncultured Dehalococcoidia bacterium | reverse complement strand
AATACAGAACCTAATATGACAATTCCTACAACTGATACGCCCATTACTCCGCCGCTGGAAAAGGCAACTCGTAGTGCTTTATTAAGGCCCGTACGTGCTGCAGCAGCAGTACGCATATTCGACTTAACTGCAATGCGCATTCCGATGAAACCTGTAAGTGCTGAGGCTAAAGCCCCCACTATGTAAGCTATTGCTGTCTCGGTTGACTGTTCTTCTCGTATAGCTCCTAAGACATATAAAATTACGAACACCACCAGAACGAATGCTGCCAATACTGTGTATTCCCGTCTAAGAAAGGCGTTTGCGCCCTCTTGAATGGCGGCTCCGATTTCTTTCATTAATTCGGTACCTTCGTCATGTTTTAGGACTTGCATTGCCAAAAAAATGGCGAAGAGAAGTGCTACCAATCCTGCAGCTATGGCCAAAATAAGCCCGGTCATAATGCCTCCTTACAATTATCCTAAAAAAAGCCCTCTCCAGTGGAGGGGCTCCTTTTAATTATATGCAGCTATTTCACGTTGGGAAGTTTACCATTGTCTAATATTTTCTTCAATCTAACAACAGGTCGTTTCTATGGACAAAAGCAACACACTATTTCAATTAGAACTATTCCACCGAGAAAGCAAATGCTCTAGGCGACGTTGTCCGAGTGTCATAGTGATGTCTCCTCGTGTACGTTCCAGTACTCCACGCAATTGATCTGTAGTTCTGCGTAGACCATTAGTTAAGGCGTCTGGAAAATCCATTGTGACCATAATGTTGTATATTTCGTCCATTTTCTCCATCAGTTCTTCTGAACGAGAATCATCATCGCGCCGGAGTGAGTCTAAGATATAGCGCCGGAGTTCACTGGCTGCTTCGGTTAAACCATTCAGATAAGGAGCAACTTCGACAGCTAATTCCTCATAGGTAGGCTAATTAGTTTTTGCAATGTAAGAATAGTCAGCAGATGCTTCGACATATTCTTTTTGTGCATCCTGGTTGTATCCTGAAAAATATAGGTCTGGATGATCTTCGAGGATGTTTTTTACCTCAAGCACTAGATTACTCGCAGTATCGAGTAGCAACTGTGCTTGGTTGATTTCGTTTCTGTGTACGGCACGTATGGCGTTAGCTGAATGTCTTATGACTTCTCTAGTCAGAGGTAGCGCTTTTTCACGTACTGCGTGTTTTTCGATGAAATACTCACGAACCTTTTCGACGATATGGGTTAACCGATCATGAGAGTTGTGCATAGTGCTTTAGCCTCCAAGATTCTTATTAAACTCTAGCAGAGGTAATCATGTCTTGCTATAACGATTGCTATTGGACGTGTGTACTGTTCAATTGAGAGAATGATTACTGATATTTCACTTGTTCACTAGTAGCCCCTGTGCTATTCTGGCTCTGCCTGACGAGTTAATTTCTGTTCACTGGTTAATATCTTCAAGGTGAGTTATATGGAGCATCAAAATTCCGAAATCGCAGCTCCTACCATTGCGCACTTGAATAGTATCGATCTGCAAAATGAATGGGGCCAAGATCGTACTGAAGGCGCGACAATTGAAAGCATTAAGTGGAGTTGACAGGAAGCTTTTCCTGAACCCCTCATACAAGTCCCTGACGATCTAAAAAACAACTTGGCAGTAACCTCAATAGATGCTCTGTTGAATTGGGGTAGAAGGTCTGCTATGTGGCCGGCTGCATTCGGGCTTGCTTGTTGTGTATTTGAAATGATTGCAAGCTCCATGTCGCGTTTTGATATCTCACGGTTTGGCATGGAGGCTATGCGGGCTTCTCCTCGACAGGCGGATCTCCTCATCGTCTCAGGCACGCTTACTTGGAAAATGGCCCCTGTCATTCGCCGAGTTTATGATCAGATGCCTGAACCCAAGTGGGTTATAGCTATGGGAGTTTGCGCAACGAGTGGAGGTCCTTACTACCAAGGATATAGCGTTGTGCCCGGTGTTAACCATATTATGCCTGTCGATGTTTACGTACCTGGTTGTCCTCCTCGACCTGATGCGTTGCTATACGGCATCATGCAACTCCATGACAAGATAAAGAAGTACGGTATCGCCAAGCATCCGGCTGGAGCCTAGCATGACCGCTGCTACGGGTGGCGCTCAACTTGCTGATGCCTTGGCGATACAATTCCCTGAAATGGCGACGGTGTCAGACGAAGTATCAGTTTTGGTAGAACCCGATAACCTCTGGGATGTTTGTAGTTACCTCAAGACCGATGACGCTCATCGATATGACCTGCTTAACCTTATAACTGCTGTGGACTACGTTGAATACTTTGAAATTGTTTATCATCTGACGTCTATAACCAGAAATGCCACTGCAGTTCTAAAAGTTCGTTGCTATAGTCGAGCTGAGCCGACTGTTCCTTCGATCTGCGATTTATGGCGTGGTGCATTGATGCATGAGCAAGAAGCCTACGATCTTATGGGTATCGTTTTTACTGGGCATCCCGATCTTAGACGGATACTGCTTTGGGAAGGCTTTGAGGGGCACCCATTGCGTCGTGATTATTTAGAACCACCGCTTCCCTATAAATGGCCTCATGGCGGATAGAAGGTTTGAAACTGCTAGTCAAAATGCGAAAAGATGAATTGGCTTCAGCCAGGTAGATAAGAGATTCCTATTGAATACACAACCGGTAACAGTAAATATAGGTCCACACCATCCAAGTACGCATGGTGTCTTTCGTATGAAGGTAACATTTGATGGAGAGAATGTCGTTGATGTTGAGCCAGTAATTGGATATTTGCATAGAGGCACTGAAAAGCTGGCCGAAGAACGTAACTATACCCAAATTATTACACTTACGGATCGATTAGATTACGTCGCGTCCATGACTAATAATCAAGCTTACGTTCTGTCCTGTGAAAAGCTTATAAACTTGAGCGTTCCTGAAAGAGGTATGTACCTTCGAGTTATAGCCGCAGAATTGCAGCGCATAGCCAGCCATCTTATTGGAATCGGATTTTTTCTGCAGGACTTGGGTGCTTTCGGGACACCCTTAATGTATTGCTTTCGAGAACGTGAGCGAATTCTTGATTTATTTGAGATGCTTTGTGGAGCTCGTATTACTGTGAGCTACATGCGCATAGGTGGAGTTTTTCAGGATGCCCCAGTGGATTTTTGGCCCGCATTGACGAGGCTTTTAGATGCCCTTCCCTTCTATGTTGATGAGCTCTAAGCGCTTATTTCATAAAATGAAGTCGTTTTGGCGAGTAA
>CAYTFF010000142.1:0-3249 GCA_964437045.1 uncultured Dehalococcoidia bacterium | reverse complement strand
TAAAGAGACGTCTGAACTAATGCTATCAATTTTAGCCTCTAGGTGATCAATATTTATAGTGTTTTTCCCACCTGTTACTGTGACAAAAATATCACCTACCTCAGCAGCTTCTCTAATAGGCATAACCCTATAACCATCCATAACTGCTTCGAGGGCTCTAATAGAATCGATCTCAGTTATAATGACATCTGCGCCCAACCCTTCAGCCCTACTAGCAACACCTCTGCCACACCATCCATACCCTGATACTACTATTCTTTTACCAGCTAAGAGTACGTTAGTTGCCCTTATGATCCCATCAATCGTACTCTGTCCAGTGCCATACCTATTATCAAAAAAATGTTTGGTCTGTGCCTCATTCACTGCAACAATTGGATACTTTAATTTTCCTTGCCCAGCAAGACTACGAAGTCTTATTACACCAGTGGTAGTCTCTTCGGTGCCTCCTATAATATCAGTTAGTAGATCCTCCCTATCACTATGAATTGTAGCAACTACATCTGCCCCATCATCCATAGTTATATGTGGCTTGTTTTCCAGTGCCGAGTAGATATGCTTGTAGTAAGTATCATTATCTTCACCTTTGATGGCAAAGGTAGGGATGCCATCCTCTACTAGAGCTGCAGCAACACTATCTTGAGTACTTAAAGGATTACTAGCACAAATAGATACCTCAGCCCCTCCATCACGTAGAGCCATAGCTAAATTAGCTGTCTCTGGCGTGACATGTAAACAAGCTGCTAAACGCATACCTTTAAGAGGTTTCTCTTTATAAAATCGCTCTCTAATCAAGTTTATAACTGGCATTTCTCGAGCTGCCCATTCTATTCTGAGCCGACCCTCATTAGCTAACGAAATATCTTTGATATCTCCTTTTGTTATATGATTAGTCAATTCAATTCTCCTGTACGTTTATTTATTAATTATCCAAAACGGAACTCAATAAACTACATAGAAATAAGTTTATTTTATCCGGTCGCTATTAAATATATTACAATTCATCTCCATAGCTAGTAGGTAAATCTTTACCAATCCAAGTTGGAGTTCCTTCCTCTATGTTATAAAGGCGTTCTGAATCCACTCCCATTGCCGCAGCCATTTCACAGGCTAATCCACTTCTGACGCCAGCTGCACATATGAATAATAAATCTTTACCATCAGGGAGTTCACTAATCCTATTCATAATGTCATCAACTGGTATAAATAAAGCTCCGGCCACATGTCCATCTTTATACTCATCTGGTTGTCTAACATCTACAACAACGGAATTTCCTTTCTGGACCATTTCATTAGCTTCTTCAGAAGATATCCTTGTATATGGTTCACCTGGTTCTTTCCGAGCCATCTAATTTCCTCCTAAACTATGTTTATTTGGTTGAAGAGTAACATTTTAACCACTATCATCAGATCTAATGTGTGTACTAAAAATAATTCGAAAATACCCTTTCTGTTCTGTAAAAAGTCTAGTATTAAAAATTTATTTTAATAAAACCACTACATGGTTAAAATTGAGCAAAAAAAATGGCTCCCCCTTATTGAGAAGCCCAATGGTCTATAACTCTTATCTTCCAAGTAACTGAACTTGGCGGAATTAGCACCGTGCTTAACACTATATCAAGTCAGCCGGTTGCTGGGCTTCCTCGGGCCGTTCCCTTCGCCTCTCTAAATAAGAGCTATAATATGCTACAACGGACTGTTAGCTGTGTCAAGAAAACTGTATAGGATAGATAGAATCATGTTAACGTTAATAATAAAATTAATTGGAATATAGGTTTAAGGGAGGTTTATTTTGGATAGGGAAGAATATATTAAGGCTTTACGCACGAGCATTAAAAAATTCGACAGGCTAAGGAAAGAAAAACCATGGCCAAATATGGATTTGTCAGGTGCAAATTTATCCAACAGCGATTTAACAAATGCACAACTTGGTAGGATTAATTTTAGGGGGGCTGATTTTAGTAATACTAACTTAAGCTATACTAATCTAGCACACACTGATTTAAGGGATGCAAAATTCTCGGGTGCTATAATTAAAGGGGCTAACCTTCATAAAGCCCAATTAGAAAATGCTGACTTCAGAGGAGCCAATATAAGTGGGCTAGAAGAAGATGGGCGTATCTGTATTAATTCTTGTATGTTCAAAAACGTAAAATGGAATAAAGAACAATTAACCTACTTCATAAATATATTAAATCAAAGTGAAGACTGGGAAATAAAATTCAATATAATTCCTAAACCCTCAAAAGGCTGATCCAGAAATCCACGTTGACAGAGAAAAGCCTCAATTATATACTCGTTTCAAGGTACGATAAAATTGACAGATATCCAAGTTATTCATCCAAATCAACTAGAAACTGAAGTTTCATCTGGCACTATGACCAGATTAGCAGGGGTTTCTAGAGGGTTAGTTGGAGCTGAAGGTATTCATCTAGCTATAGCCACCGTCCCACCAGGATGTCAGTCAACCGCCCATAAACATACCAATTGTGAGTCAGCTATTTATATAACTAAAGGACATGGTAAAATGATGGTTGGAGCTGCCCTTGATACAGCTCTAGATATTAGCCCCGGTGATTTCATATACGTTCCAGAAGGAGCACTACATCAACCAGTGAATAATAGTAAAACCGAGCCATTAGAGATGATAGTGGCCAGGAATTCCCCGGTAGAAATTGTTGAAGATTATATCCCTACTGCTAAGACTTAATATTTCTTACGTTCTTCGCTAAATGGGCCGCTAGCTCAGTCGGTTAGAGCGCAGTCCTGATAAGACTGAGGTCCTTGGTTCGATTCCAAGGCGGCCCACCAGATAACGATTATACTTAACTAGAAAGCTTCTCACCTTAATGTAGTAATATTGTTATTAATACTAGGATAATATGTAATAGATTGTGCACTCAAAGATATCCAATTTGGAAGAAGGACATTGATTAGTAAACCGAAGTTTATTACCATCATTTTCTTATCGATACTGGGCTTTTGTTTATATGGCTGCTATTCGTATAATAATCCTGTTTTAATAGCATCTGTTGCATCCAACGGAACTGAAGCTTTCAGAGAAATCGGAAGACAATTTGAAAATGAGACTGGGGTCAAAGTATCTTTTAATTTTTCATCAAGTGGAAAATTGACTTCACAGATAATTAATGGTGCTCCTGTTGATTTTTTTGCCTCTGCAAATAAGGGATATATTGATGAGTTAAAACGAAAAGGATTTATAGACCACACATCAGAAAAAATATTTGCTAA
>CAYTFF010000141.1:0-3314 GCA_964437045.1 uncultured Dehalococcoidia bacterium | reverse complement strand
ATGGCTTAGGATCACCAGAGGAATATCATGGATTTGTTTCGTACGTTGAAAACGGTGGTGCCCTCAATCGGGACAGTCTAATACGCGACCTCGTTGATATGCAATATGAACGGAACGATTTAGATATGTCACGAGGAAAATTTCGTATCAAAGGGGACACTCTAGAAATATTACCTGCATATGAAACAGTGGCCATACGAATAGAATTTTGGGGTAATCAAGTAGACCGGATTCAACTGATAGACCCTCTAACTGGAGAAATACTAGGTGAACAAGACAACATAGAAATATATCCAGCGAAACACTTTGTGACTTCCGATGAAAAAATGCAAATGGCTCTTAAGGACATTGAACTTGAGCTAGAGGAACAAATCAAATGGCTAAGTAATAATAATAAACTTATAGAAGCACATAGGCTCGAGCAACGCACTAATTATGATCTAGAAATGATGCTTGAAACCGGATACTGTTCAGGAGTTGAAAACTATTCGTGTCATTTAGGTAGAAGACATGATGCTTCTAATGACCATCTGGCTGTTTCATGTGGCTCAACTCCTTGGACGCTACTGCACTATTTCCCAGATGATTTTCTACTATTTATAGACGAATCACATATGGCATTACCCCAAATTAGGGGAATGTACCAGGGTGATTTATCTCGGAAACAGACGCTTGTAAACTATGGATTTAGACTTCCTTCTGCCATGGATAATAGACCTCTTAACTTTGGAGAGTTCGAAAACCGTGTCAATCAGGTTGTTTATGTATCAGCTACACCTGGACCTTATGAATTTGAACACACCCAACAAATTGTCGAACAAATAATAAGACCAACCGGTTTAATTGACCCATTGATTGAAATTAAACCAATCAATGGACAAATTGACCATTTACTCGAACAAATTAAAATTCGAGTATCGAAAAAAGAAAGATGCCTTATTACAACTTTAACAAAACGAATGGCAGAAGAATTATCAGACTATCTTAGGGAAATGGGGTGTAAAACCCACTATTTACATTCAGAACAAGAAACATTAAAGCGAGTTGAAGTTCTTCGTGATCTCCGGTTGGGAGTATACGACGTTGTCGTAGGCATTAACCTTTTACGCGAAGGCTTAGATTTGCCTGAGGTAAGCCTTGTTGCGATTCTGGATGCGGATAAGGAAGGCTATTTAAGATCAGACACATCACTGATTCAAACCATTGGTAGGGCAGCACGGCACATAAATGGTACTGTAATAATGTATGCCGATAATATAACAAAATCGATGCAAAGGGCTATTGATGAAACAACCAGGCGTCGAGAAATTCAATCTATCTACAACAAAAAACATGGAATAACTCCGCAAGGGATTCAAAAAGCAGTCAAAGACATAACCCAAAGAGTCAAATCAAGTAGCCAACCAAATGGGAAATATATAGAAGGCCATGATCTGCCTAAAGATGATCTCCTAAGGGTTATTAAAGAGCTGGAGACAAATATGAAATCTGCAGCAAAGAATCTAGAATTTGAAAAGGCTGCCCTTCTTAGGGATCAAATAATTGACTTGAGAAAAGTTATCAAAGAAGAATGATCAAATACATGATTTGATGTTTGACACTTTATGTTTTGGGTTGATAGAATTAGTCGCCTTCATATTGGATTAAATTTTTAGGTGGTGCATAATGGCAGATACTAGCGTTATAACTAAAGAAGATGTAGAAGAAGCAATGAAAGATGTATACGACCCTGAGATACCAGTTAATGTGGTTGATTTAGGATTAGTATACAATATCGATGTGACTGAGGGAAACGTTTATGTTCAAATGACCCTTACTGCCCCAGGATGTGGAATGGGCCCGATGATAGCTCAGCAAGCTGAATGGCGTATTGCAGAGATGGAAGGGGTAGAAGATGTAGAGGTGGAAATGACATTTGATCCCCCATGGACACCAGATCTGATTTCTGAAGACGGGAAAAAACTATTAGGGCTGGATTAATTTTTAAACTGTAAACATGTAAGTTAATATATTTACCCTTCTAAGGAGGGTCCTTTATGAGTCCTCGCCAACCAACTCCGCAAGAACAAGCACGGCTTGAAACTATCAAACGTGCCTGGCAACAAAAGAAAAAGGTATCTGAAAACCTTGGGCGTATAAAACATAAAATAGGTGTATATAGTGGTAAAGGTGGAGTAGGAAAAACAACCATATCAGTTAATCTAGCTGTAACACTAGCACAACAAGGATATAAGGTTGGCATTTTTGATGTGGATATTGACTGTCCAAATGTTACCAAAGTTATGAATATCCGGGAACGCCCTCAGGTTAATGAAGGGAGATTAATACCACCAGAACTTTATGGTGTGAAGGTGGTTTCAATGGCTTTCTTCCAAGAAAACGAAGATGAGGCTATTATTTGGCGTGGTCCAATGGTTCACAACGCAATAAATCAATTTCTTGAAATGACAGAATGGGGAGACTTAGATTATTTAATAATAGATCTACCCCCAGGAACTTCAGATGCTCCGTTAACTGTAATGCAAGTCATTACTGTTGAAGGATTTGTAGCAGTTACCACTCCACAATATTTGGCTGTGTTAGACGCTAAACGCTCTATTAATATGATAAAGAAAATGAATGTGAATATTCTAGGAGTGGTTGAGAATTTTTCAGGAGAAATATTTGGCACCGGTGCTGGGGAGGTTCTTGCTCAAGATATGGGAGTGCCATTCTTAGGTAAGGTTGAACTGAGATCAGACTATAGGCAAAGTTCCAAACCTACGGTACTGGGAAACCAAGATGTATTAAATGAATTCGAGAATATTACAAGAAATATGTCCCCTCTTTTAGAGGAATCCTCAAACGTAGGCCAGTAGCCCTTAACAAATAAGCCTAGTTCAGTGTTAATATACTTACTTCTCAATATGACTAAAGTTTAACCGCTTTAATGCCTTAGATTATTACTACCTTTATGTTTTAATGGAGGCTAAAAGTTGCAAACAATTTCCTACCATAAGCCTGGTGAAAGACCTTATGTTATTGGTCCATATAAAGAACCATTGGCCAGAGTTAATCCTAATGAGACCATAATTATAGAGACACTAGATGCATTTGAAAGTTTATTTGGAATTAGGGCTTTTGCAGATTATGATTTTTCAAAAGCAGAAACTATTGTTTCAATTGACGCAGATTTTCTTGGTGATTGGCAAGGTGGAGGATATGAGGGAGGATATTCTAAAGGTAGGGTTCCTAAAGGCAATAAAGGAAAATCTTCCATGTCTTATCACGTTCAATTTGAATCAAATATGTCTTTAACTGGTGCAAATGCTGAT
>CAYTFF010000140.1:0-3344 GCA_964437045.1 uncultured Dehalococcoidia bacterium | reverse complement strand
AAGCCCCAATCAACCCAAGGGTTGAAATATACCCAAAGGAAATTATTGTTAAAATTATCCAAAATGACTGGAATTTGAAAAAAAGTGAGCTTATCCAAAGAATTGGTAATATTATTGACAGAGAAAATATACCCATAAGTGTTCCTACAAGAAGTGATTCTCCAGGGGTTACTTTAGCCTTTGAACCAGCAATAAAACCCCCAATAGCTGGCCCAAGTGGTCCGGAAACAAAATGAATTATTGGGATTAAAAGAAGACCTACAGTGATACAAAATCCTATAAAGGCAACTTTGTAAAGACGCATTGCTACTCGATAATTTTATTCCATTTAATATTGGGTTTTATTGGCGGAACCAAGAATCATTATATGGGAAAATTCGGAATCTTCCGTAGCTCCGTGCCAATGCTCCACTCCAGCGGGTGAAAAAATGATATCCCCGGGTTTAGCTATGATTTCATTATCATGATCTCCAACTATTCCCTTCCCAGATGCTATTATCAATATTTGATCGCTAGTATGTGTATGAGGCACAGTCCGGGCTCCTTTACTAAAGTGAACCACAGCTCCATTGAAACTACTCCCAATTTCTGGAGTCATCAATGGTTGCCGATGAACTTTTCCACCAGTAAATATAGGTCGATCAAAATGTTCCTTTGGTATTTCATTGAGTTTATAAACATTCATTATTTAGCTCCTTAACGAGTCAGAAATCCAGCTTTTTGCGTTTAGGGATGGTTTTCCAATAATAATTATGAATCCCGCCTGAGCTCCTAAGTTTCCTGAAACTCATTTGCACAGGCATGTCAATATGAACCTCATCCAACTCCCTGTCGGTCATCATGGCCAGCATCCGGCCTCCACCATCAAAATTAATAACCGTTACAACCAGAGGAACATCAACTGTTCCGGCAAGATAATCCATAGAATATGTGAAAACAGTAGCCAATTTATCGGAAAGTCGAACATTTTCAAATTGATCCTGGGTTGAACATCTTGTGCAAATTCTTTGAGGGGGGTACTGAAGATAACCGCAGGATTTACATTTAGCTCCATAAAGGCGAATGTTGGTTTCTTTTTCCCTCCATAACGCTGAGGGAGAGGGCATTCTTTCAGCTGGTCGTTTGGCTCCTTCAGAAGTTTCACCGCCACGATTTACATAACGTACGTCATCTCATATAAATCTCATAGTTTGAAAGATTTATACGAGATTCTAGATGTCCTTTCATTCCTAATCCGCGTTTTATATTTTTGATTCCCGTGTGGGTTTTGAATGAAAATATATCTGCTCCATCTCCATAATTGGCTAAAAATATATTTTGATCAGATTCAGCATCTTCAAATGAAGCTATTAACTGCATAATAGCAAATGCTACTCCTGTATTTCCTAATTGGCCAAAATAAGGATCTTGAACTTGTTCACTATCAAATCCCAATTTGACGCCCATCGATTTATGTCGTCGAAGATCAGGAGCATAAAAAACAGCCTTAGAAAACATTTTGGCCTTTAAATTATATTTTTGGAAAAATCGTTTAGTTGAATCAACTAATATACGCTGATATCCTTCCTCCAATATAAACCTGTCTTCAGCTGAACGGGTGAATTGTTCACCTTCAGGTCTCCAAGTATCCAGCATATGTTCTCTTTCAAAATAACTATATTCAATGCTTACTGGATTTAACCCGCCTGAAATTAATATTGCTGCAGCTCCATCTCCAGTAGTCTGTTCTAAACTGCTGCGTGGTAAAGTTGGCCTTGAATCTGCAGCGATAACTAGTACTGACTTTGCTGATCCTGCCTTAACTGAATCAATAGCGGTTCGCAAGGCATTTGTTCCAGCTCTCAATACGCCAGTAACGTCAGCAGTAAAAATATCTTTTCTTAGATCAAGAGCTTCGGCGATAGTAGATGCCCCTTGTTTTTCAGTATAAGGCGAGGAAGTGGTTGCAAATATTAAAGCATCTATTTCCGATCTATCCATACCTGTTAAACAATCCATACCGGCAGCAACTGCCATGGTTACAGAATCCTCATCAAAATTACATACGGATTTGCTTACCGGTGAATTCCAACCGGCGGTATCTGGCCCTAAGGTTAAACTAGGAATATAAGCTCCTGTCGATTTTATTCCAAACAAATAGTCCTCAAAGAGCACATTTATTTGATACATAAATGTGCTAATGAAATCGTTGGCAATGTTAGCATCAGCCTTATTAGGTGTCAACGGAATTCAATCTGGAACTGATTATTGATATATCATGTGATAAATGACTCCTTTATAACGTCGTTAAAAATGGTAAAATGTTAGGACTTAGATAAAAGATAATTTACTCGAGGTAATTTCGTGAAAATTTGGTTATTACTTTTTACAATATCGATATTTCAATTAAGTGTCCTAATTGCTTGTTCAAATCCCACTGAAATCAATAAAAATAAAAATTTAGAAAATCCAGGATTGGATTTACCATCGGCATCTCTTGAATCCAAGACTGTAAATATTGAATCGCCTGATGTGATACCTGAAGATTTACTTGGAGTTTGGGAAACTTTTAATTTATTGATGAGAGAATACGTTGATAGAAAAGATCTAGATCCCGAACAATTAGAAAAAGCAGCAATTACTGGCATGCTTAACGCTATAGAGGATCCATATACTTCATATATTGATCCTAGTTCTTTTGAACTGGCTATGTCAGATACTCAAGGTTCATTTGAGGGTATAGGAGCTGAAGTAACAATGACTCCAGATGGGAAATTGATGATTGTAGCTCCAATTCCTGATACTCCAGCTGAAAAGGCAGGTATTCGACCTGGAGATGTCATACTAAAGGTAGATGGGGAATCTATTGAAGGGTTTTCGCTTCTAGAATCTGTTATGAAAATAAGAGGTCCCAGAGGAAGTATTGTTAAATTAGAAATTCAACATTTGTTTGAAGAAAACACTGCGCTTATTGAAATAACCAGAGGTACTATTCAAATTTCTAGTGTTAATATGAATATCACAGACGAAGACTTTGCTTACATCAACCTTAGTGTTTTTTATGAGAATACAACAGAAGAACTTTCAAATGTACTCGAAAAGGCAATAAAACAGGATGTAAAGGGAATCATACTAGACTTGAGAAATGGTAGTGTTAATATGATCAGATCCTTAAGTAACGGTGGCGGTTTATATATAACGTTTGCACGTTGGTATACTCCTTCTGGAAGGTTAATTGAAGGGGAAGGATTATCTCCAGATATATTGATTGAACAATCCCAAAATCAAAGAGAAGATGCTCAGTTCGAAAAGGCACTCGAAATTCTTTCAGAAATCATTTCAAGCGATTCCAAGTAGATTTTTAT
>CAYTFF010000139.1:3002-3354 GCA_964437045.1 uncultured Dehalococcoidia bacterium | reverse complement strand
TACTTTTTTAAGCACCTGATTTGTAGTAGTCATAACATCTCCTAATTTGTATCAATGCAAAGCAAAATCTGGATAAAGAGAGAAGATACAGACTAAATTGTTGACTAATTTAGTCTATAATAACCAGATAATATTACCATCTGACACACAAGGTGTCAAAGAAGCTCGCCTATTAATTTAAGTGCTTATTATATATATTGCTCTCTACTAAAATCTAAATTTAACCTGCTAATATACAGTCAACTTCCTTAGCTACTATAGCACCACTCCTGACGGCACTTTCCATTGTTGAAGGCAAATCCGTATCTGTCAAATCTCCTGCCAAAAATAAGTTCAGCAATGATATATTGGC
>CAYTFF010000139.1:0-2962 GCA_964437045.1 uncultured Dehalococcoidia bacterium | reverse complement strand
ACAGATATGTACTGACCTGATAACCCTTGAATCCTTTGTATAGAACTTTTATTAAATACCCATTGAACTTCGCTGTCTAAAAATGCGACTAGATCGTTCTGCATTACTTCCCTGTCATACCAAATATGTATACCCAAGATTGGTGAACAAGTAAGTCCTTTTCCTACGTAATTGATATCATGATTATTTAGCGATATAGGAACTATTTCCTTAAATTTATCAAAAGGAAGGGCGCTGATAAATATTTTCCCTTTTATATGAGTACCATCAGAAAGTCTAATTCCATTTACTCTATTACTTGATATATCAATAGAGGTTACGGCTTTACCCATTATTATCTCAGCACTTTTCCATTTTACATATTCCTGAGTAGAATCGGCTAGAAGCGAAGTTAATCCAACTTTAGAAAACCCTAGTACAGCCTCTTTAGGCCCTTTCAACAAGGCTTGTTGAAAAACCATAATCCCCATATAAGCACTAACATTTCTGATATCATCATTTAAAGTAGGTAATACGACTAAATTCCAAAGAGCCTGTATGCTTCTATCAGTTTGCTTATGACGCTTCAACCAGTTATAAAAACTTTCTTTATCTAAAGTGTGTTTTACTGCTTCCCTATTTAAATTCTTAATTTTTAATAAAGCATAAACTATTAATAATTTATCTTTAAAGCTAAGATGACGATAAGTTATTAAAGATGGTAGAAGGTGGAGAGGTCCTAACCACGATGTACTAAATATACTACTTTCACGACTGTTTCTGACAACTTTGATATTCAATCTATCCTGAATAAAAACTTTCTTATAAGCATTAACCTTTTGGAGAAATTCAATAAGGTAGGTACAACATCCCATGAAAATATGTTGCCCATTATCCACTTCCAAACCAGCCTCCTTGTCAATATATGAAAAAGCTCTCCCTCCAAGAAAAGGCCTCTTCTCTATTAAGGTAACTTTGTAACCTTTATCTAGTAGATTGCACATAGCTGAAAGTCCTGAAAGACCTCCACCCAAAACTACAATTTCTCTGAAATCTTTGGAAGTTGACATAGACTTTGAATCCATAATCCAATCATAATCAAAAGTTTTTTTGTAAGATTCAGACTAATCCGGGTATGAAAGACTTTAAATTTTTCTCTCTCAATTTTGTCCAAAAGAGCACTATATATTCCTGCAAGTATGGCTGGACAGGCCCTTGATCTAATTGGTAATAAAGGCATTAAAAGATATCCTTTGGCAAAATATTCTCTAGCGCGTTTGGCCTGGAATGACATAAGCTTATAGAAAGCTTCTGTTTCTAAACCTTTTATTAGTTCCTCCTCTGAATAACCAAAATAGCTTAGTTCATCCAAAGGTATATATATACGCCCTAGTTCTGCGTCTTCCTTAATATCCCTTATTATATTTGTTAATTGCATAGCAAGTCCGAGATTTATCGCATATTCTTTAGCTTCTAGCCTAGTATACCCAAATACATTTATACAAATGAGCCCCACTACAGACGCAACCTTATAGCAATAAGATTTCAATTCAGTGAAATCTTGGTATCTTGTTTTCTTTAGATCAATTTCTACACCCTCAATAATATCTTCAAAATATTCTATAGGTATTTTGAATTGCGAAGAACAATCGGCTAAAGCATAAAACACTTGCCCTTTGGGTTTTCCAGCGTAAGAGTCTTTTAATTGTGCTCTTAAATTATTGAGCTCATCAACTTTGTATTTTAATGGACTATGCTCATCAGCTATATCATCACATAATCGGCTAAAAGCATAGATAGCGCATATGGCCTTTCGTTTTTTGCTTGGCAAGGTAATGAAAGCATAATAGAAATTCCTGGCTTCTTTTTTTGTCAACCTGGTACAATATTGATAGGCTTTGTCTAACTTACTGTTCATTGGAATTTATCTTTTTACTAAAACGAATCAGGAGCTTAAAATTTAAATCTATTTCTATGTAGTATAAATGGTTGCCACGAATCAATCATGGCCTCCCAGTTATAAGCATATTAAACAAAGTTGAAACAGTTAAGCCAAGTTTATTCCACTTAGAGAGTGATGGCCTATTAGAAATAACATCATACCGCTGTCTTTTTATTTCATCCAATATCTTCATCCCTCCCTTAATAAACACTGCAACCTCTATTTTGAAAGCCCCATCAAGATATTTAACAAGTTCAGTACCTTTTGCATAAAAGTTTCTAGCTCTTGCCACTTCAAAAGCCATCAGTTCACGTAAGTTATTGTTGTTTAGTTTTTGGCCTAAATCTTCTTCAGTGTATCCAAAAATAGCCATGTCCTCTAAAGGAATATATATTCTTCCCATATTAAAATCATTAACAACATCTTGCCAAAAATTAGTTAATTGTAGTGCGGTGCATACATAGTCTGATAGAGAATGTAATTTGGCTTCGTTATAACCAAAAATATAAAGTACTAAGTGGCCAACCGGATTAGCAGAATGTTCACAATAGTAAGCTAATTCGTGATATGTACTATACCGAACTTTATCTTGATCCATTCGATTTGCTTTTATTAATTTTAGAAACGGTTCTATAGGTATATCAAATGTTTGAATAGAAATTTGCAGTGCTAATAGAATAGGATGATTTGGTATACCCCCATAACATCTCCTAAGATCTTCCTCCCAAGTTTCAAGAAGTTCTAGCCGATTTCCTTTGGCTTGATCACCAAGAAAATCGACGAATCGACAAAAGGCATAGAGGGCATAAATATGACGTCGTTTGTGTCTGGGTAATAAGAAGGAGCCTACAGGAAAGTTCTCATAATGAGTCTTTGCCAAGTTCCGGCATAGGTCAAAGGCCTCATTAACACTGTATCTCCCCGGGTTGTTTACCAGGAGAGATTCCATACTATCCTCCTAAACCCCAATAATCTGAACTAAAACCTGTCTGGAGCGAGGCCTATCTAGCTCAACCATGAATATCCGCTGCCATTGTCCTA
>CAYTFF010000138.1:2709-3387 GCA_964437045.1 uncultured Dehalococcoidia bacterium | reverse complement strand
GATTAATGTCATTTCAATATTTAAACTGGCAAATCAATTTTATACTGGTTAAGAATTGAGTCGATTCGATTTGCCGTATTTGGATCAGCAGGAATCAACGGTAACCTAGGGGTTCCTACTGGAAATCCAATTTTGTTTAGGGCATATTTAACTGGGATTGGGTTAGAAACTGTAAAAAGTTCATTGAATATAGGTAGCATTCTACGGTTTTCTATATCTGCTTCAGATGTTTGCCCATTATTTATCATTTCTATCATTTCCTTGATCTGATTACCAACAAGATGGGATGCTACACTTACAACTCCATATCCTCCAAGTCCCATAATTTTGAATGTCTCATTATCGTTTCCGCTCCATACCTTAAAACTGTCTCTTGTACCGTGGATAATTCTGCTAATCTGCTCAGAATCACTTCCGGCTTCTTTGATCCCAACAATGTTATGAATTTCACTTAATCTTATGGTTGTCTCATGGCTCATGTTAAGACTGGTTCTGCTTGTTACGTTATACAGTATACAAGGCACATCTATGTTTTCAGCGATAGATTTAAAATGCTGGAAAAGACCTTCCTGTGGTGGTTTATTATAATAAGGAACTACCAAAAGTAAGCCATCTACTCCTTGTTGAATTGCTTCTTTACTAAGATGGATACTTTCAGAGGTATTATTACTGACTGTG
>CAYTFF010000138.1:649-2699 GCA_964437045.1 uncultured Dehalococcoidia bacterium | reverse complement strand
TATTGCCAACAGCCTCCTTAACCTCACTAAAAAGACGAATTTTTTCATTGTTAGAAAGCGTTGGTGCTTCCCCAGTAGTACCAGATATAACTACCCCATCGCTCCCTGAATTTAGTAGAGAAACTGCTAGTTTCTTTGCCTGGGTATAATCTACATTCCCACTATCATTAAAAGGAGTTACCATAGCAGTTATTAGACGTCCGAAATCGTCCATTTAATCACCACCTTGTTTAGGCTTCATCAAGTCTTTTCTAAGAATTTCCTCCGCAATTTGTATAGCATTCAATCCTGCTCCTTTTCGTAAATTGTCTGAGACTACCCACATTGCCAATCCATTTGGATGAGATGAATCCTGTCTTAAACGACCTACAAATACATCGTCTTTCCCAGCAACATTTAAAGGAGTTGGGTATTGATTATTTGATGGGTCGTCAAGGATTTGTATCCCGGGGAAATTGGATAGTTCTTTTTGTGCATCCATAAGGTTAATGGGATTTTCAAATTCTATATGAATTGCTTCACTATGACATATCCTTACAGGAACTCTGACACAGGTAGCAGATATCGCCAACTCAGGTTGATGAAGTATCTTCCTAGTTTCTTCTATCATTTTCCATTCTTCTTTGGTATAACCATTTTCTAGAAATGGCTCAATATGTGGGAATAGGTTAAAAGCTATTTTGTGAGGGTACACAGTTGGGGTAGTATTATTTGAATCCTGCTTTGACTGATCGTTAAGCTCTTGTAAAGCAGCTGCACCAGTTCCTGAAACCGATTGGTAAGTATCAACGATAACACGTTTAACTGGATTTATTTTGCCCAGTGCTTTAAGTACCATTGCTAAAGGGGTAGTAGAACAGTTAGGAATAGATATTATTCCAGCATGTTTATCCAAATCTTCAGTATTAATCTCGGGGACAACCAATGGTACCGTAGGATCCATCCTAAATGTAGAGCTATCATCAATAACTATAGCTCCAGTATTTTTTGCTATTGGCGCCATTTTTTTACTTATGTCACCATTAGCAGATATAAATACTATATCAGCTTGGTCGAAAGATTTTGGCCCAATTTCTTTTACGGTAAGTGGTTCCCCATTGACCATTATATGTTTGCCAGAAGAGCGTTCAGATGCAAATAATTCGATTGATGAGGCTGGGAATTTTCTCTGCTGTAGGATTTCCAAGAATATTCTCCCAACTGCTCCAGTTGCTCCTATAACCGCTATGTTACAATCGTTCAAGAGAAGACTCCTTAAATACTGATTACTTAGATCTGATTTATGCCTCAGTAAGTGATATTGTTTAAAGTTTTATTAAAGGCCTAAGACTTTTTCTAGCCCCACTGTTAATTTCCGGGAGTTTATTACTTCAATTATGGCCATAATAACCCCAGGCATATAACACTCCCTATTTATTGTATCGTGAGTAAGTGTAAGTGTCTGTCCTTGGGTACCAAGAACAACACTATGGTATGCTAGTTTACCTGGCATTCTTCCGCTATGTATGTTAATGCCTTCAACCTCCCCACCACGAGTATTATCAAGGGTGACTTGTTTAGGTTTAGGAGATTTATAAGTCTTACCTTTACTCTCTGCTAATGCCTGAGCGATACCTAAAGAGGTGCCAGATGGTGCATCAATTTTTGTTTCGTGATGCACCTCAGTGATATCTGCATAGTCGAAAAATTTTCCAACTACCCTTCCGATATGGGTCAATAATACAGCACCCAAAGCAAAATTAGGTGCTACAACAGCTCCGGTTTCATTTTGGAAGCATAAATTGTTAGTTTCCTCTAATTCTTTCTGGGATAATCCTGTTGTACCTACAACAACACTTACCTTAGCGGGTATACTGGCTCTGATAACGTCCATTGCTCCCTTAGCAACAGAAAAATCAACTATTACATCTGGTTTAGATGTGTGATGAGATAGCGCAAGTCTCTTGATAAAGGAATTTCACCAGAATCATCAGGTAGAGTGATAGTGTCCGTCTTTGCTAAAACATCAACTCCAGCGACTGGAATTGTTCCAGGGCTTTTGCAAACAGCT
>CAYTFF010000138.1:0-639 GCA_964437045.1 uncultured Dehalococcoidia bacterium | reverse complement strand
TGCTTGTGTTTCCCCAAATACTTAGGAGTCATATCTACCCTCATAAATTGTAAAGTGTAGGGAATTGATTATATGGTCTTAATATTAATCAGGTGCTTTATCTTCTTCTATCTCGCCCAAATGGTCGTTGAAATCCCGGCCTAGGTCCACGATTATCTCTTCGAGGACCATTATTACGACCTTCAAATCGTCTGTCATCATTTGTTCGTCTTTGGTAGGAATCTCCTTCCAATATTGCTCTATGTGATAAATTGATTCTTCCCATGCGATCTATTTCTATGACTTTCACCTCTAATTCATCCCCTTCAGAGATGACTGATTCAACACTTTCTATGTGTTGATCAGATAATTCTCCTATTCTTACCAGACCTTCTTTTCCGGGTATTAACTCTACAAATGCACCAAATGACATTAATCTAGTTACCTTGCCATTATATGTTTCGTTAAGTTCAACTTCTTTCGTTAATAAGTTGATGCGGTCTAATACTTTATCGGCAGATGCTCCATCACTGGCTCCAACTGTTACAGTACCTTCGTTGTCGACCTCAATTGTGCCCTGATATTCCTCTATTAAGGATCGTATCATTTTGCCGCCTGGCCCAATCAAACCTCCGATCTTATCAGTTGGGAGTGTAACTC
>CAYTFF010000137.1:730-3412 GCA_964437045.1 uncultured Dehalococcoidia bacterium | reverse complement strand
TGTGCACCTTGACTGAGCATTCTCACATCGCATTGATTGCAGATGAATTGCATTGAATTTTAATCTCCTTTCAGAATCGTCAAAAGGTTATTCAAATTTTTTTCTGCTTGAAGCATAGTTTCTCCATCCATCTTATCAGTTATACTAACCTGTGATTCTATGTAAGCTTCTTCAGTTTTACCAATACATCCAGGAACCAGCGGTGATATGAAGGCACCTATTGCCAACGGTACTTTCCCAACATATTTATCAGACCCAAAAGCAGAAGAAGTTAATCTAGACGGATCAGATTCTTGTTCTCTTTTTTCTTCTATCATATCAATCCCCACCTGTTGACCTAATAAAGCATAATCATAAGCACTAGTATTATCAGAATCTAATGTGTGAACAGATGACCCATATTCAATCAATAAGGACACCATATCTTCCAAGCAATAATATGCAGCCAAATGCAATGGCGTAGGCTTATTTTCGTTTTTAGCTCTGATATCTACGGTTCCTCCATTATCCAAAAGAATCCTGACTATATCTTCGTTTTCTTTCAGTACTGCCAAATGTAACGAATATGCACCTTCAGCCCCAAGATTCTTAAGAGTCACCATAGTGGATACAAGTGGACGGCTATATTCATCTGGATCAGTTCCTGCATCCATATGTTGTTGCACAATTTCAGTCTTCTCCTGATCAACTGCAGTAATAAGAACACGTGTAGGAGGCTTTACCACTTCAATCTCATAATCGCTCGGAGGTGGAGGTGAATCTATTTTTGCAATAACTTGCATCGGAGTCACCTCTTCATCTGTCAGTCTATTAAATTCATCAACCTCTTCTTGTGTTGATACCACCACTTCTCTAGTCTCACAAGCCAAGACGGTAAGCAGTAATGTTATGCCTATAACTATGAATAGCTTATTCATCATTACCTCCCAGTGACATGCCTAGCATAATGGTTCTTTTTATCTAAATCAAATTGTCACGATAGGTTATTAATATATATAGCAGAGCTCAAGCAATGCCCCTCCTCGAACTCCAAAAGAAAGATCCTGATCCCAGAGGACGCATTGGGAAAAAGACTTGAAATAGCTATCCGAAACGCTAAAACATAGGGTGGTAGCTATGAATAATAACCCATGGGGTATACCAGACAGTAACGGTAAAACCTCTCGCCATCAGTCAAACCCTAGGGATTGGCGAGGTGACGAGATCATCTTTAGGACTATAGTTGTCTGGAATATTAGCCGAGTATTTGAGTGTATCAGAAGCAACGTTGATTGGAGCGGGGATTTTATCGTTTATACTTATAATTATAATGTTATGCAACAAAACCATATGGCGATTCTAACGATAACTATCCTCTACGTCTCAGGTATAAGTTGTACTGCTATCTATATGACTAACTAATGGTGGCTGGACTATATGGTAATAATGCTAGCCATTAAATTTTGATTCACAAAGGTGATGCCGTAAAGGCGTAAGTGAATACGTCATATGTCGATGTCGTCGCGACGTCCTTTTACCTTAACTCCTAGTTCGGTGTATTCGTCACCGCCAAGCCAGCGGTATGGTCGCGGGTATAGAGATAGAGAGCGGTCTTCCAATGGTAGTTTAATAGGCACGCTACCGTGCTTTGCAGATTGATGAGAAGCTATCGCAACTTCTAGAGCTTGGCGTAGGTCGTGACCCGATATCCATAGGTACTTCTCATTGTTTTTATATACAGCGTTTAAGAAAGCCAATATCGATCCCATTAGGTATCTTGGTTGTGGCCAATGGTACTGTTCGTATCGGACGTCCACCTTGATTCTATTGCCGTCTTTATCGAAACCGGCGTACATCTCTGGCTTGTTTAGTGACCGCCCGTCTTCCGAGCCCCATTTTATACGTACTAGGGATTCATCGCTCCATACGTCTACCATGTCTTTGCCTGACGATTGCCCAAAAACAGGACAGTTTAGTCCATTGCTAAGCTTGAAATGACCGTTCACTACCAAATTCCAGTCACAATCGGCAGCAAGGAGATCGCTGGGTGTGCCCCATGCAACAACTTCTTCTACCTCTGCTCCAGTAAGCAACCTTAGTACAGATATCGCGTGGCATCCTGCTCCGGATATCTCTTTGCTCCAGTCTAGTACAGCAGCACCGATAAGTTTCCCCAGCTTGCCTTTGTGTATCCAGGAAGCGGTCTCTTGGATTTCTGGAGTAGCTTTGATTAAGGCTCCCCCGGAGAAAATCACTCCTCGTTTGGCACAGGCTTCGACCATCGCATCCGCATTCGAAAGAGTTGCCTCCAGCGGTTTGTCTGTCGAAACACCTCTTACACCTGCTTCAGCAGCAGCAATTACCGAGTCCATATAAAATTTGGAAGGCGTAACTACAACTGCTATGTCAGGAGTCATATCGCTGAATAGAGCATCTGCATCCGGGTACAGATGTCTTATATTATATTGTTTGCCTACGTGCTTTAGGCGATCTGGGTTACGCTCTGCTAATGCTACTATTTTGACGTTTGACAGAGATGAGTAGAATTTTGCGTAAACCTGTCCCAACCTACCGCAGCCGATTATGGCTACCCTTAATTTTCCATTACTCAACCATCGTCCTCCTATCTTACTTCGGTGTAGCAGTAGCGATATCACTGACTCTTATGACAATCCTTTTTATCTAAATTAAATTGTCAGAGTA
>CAYTFF010000137.1:0-720 GCA_964437045.1 uncultured Dehalococcoidia bacterium | reverse complement strand
ATAAGAGGAGAAGAGGCGTGTCTCTTATCGTGTCCGTGTTTCAGAACTGTTAGATGGTTGTGGTCACTTAATACCAAGAAATCATATTCGTGGCGTTTATACCAACTCACAACTCGTTCTGGAGAAGAATCTCCATCAGATTCATTAGTATGAGTGTGGATGTTACCCTTAAACCATTTTTCTTTGGACATTGGTCCTCAACTATTATTCTTGAGCTGTTACTCCACCGTCTATGATGAGATCGGCACCCGTTACAAATGAAGCCTCATCTGATGCAAGGTATAGTACACCGTGTGCTATATCCTCTACATTCCCAAATCTACCCATTGGTGATTTACTTAAGTGCCAATTAATGCTTTCTTCGTTCATATTGCGAGTCATAGGAGTGACGAAGTATCCAGGATGAACGCAGTTAGCTCTGATATTTTCCTCAGCATATTGAATCGCAGTTGCTTTAGTAAACAACTTGACTCCAGCTTTACCTACTCTGTAACCAGTACTTCCACCAGTTTTACCACCTAAACCAGAAATAGATCCTATATTTATGATGGAACCTCCTCCTTGTTTACGCATTTCCGGAATTGCGTGTTTAGTTCCAAAAAAAGCTCCTGTTACATTTAATGCCATATCAGCTTCCCAGTCATCTTCAGTTGTTTCTTCTACGGTACTGCCTCTTTGAAGACCTAATCTTCTTCCTCTACCACCTGCGTTGTTTACTAA
>CAYTFF010000136.1:1617-3465 GCA_964437045.1 uncultured Dehalococcoidia bacterium | reverse complement strand
TTTACAGTTTTAACTATATCTTCAGGTCCAGAGATAAAAGGGGATGGATGCCTCATTCCCTCACGACTAGTGGGAATTCCTATACCAAACTTCATATTTTGAATGTTATTCCTTCCGACGTATTGATAAATTCATAGGACCTTGATAAAGAATACGTCTACTCATATTCACAAGTTCTGCTAAGTTATCCTCCACTTTGGCAATCACAGACATAGATTCTGGACGAGTTGTCTTAGAATTACCGTAAATAAAAAAAGTTTTAAATAAAGGGATATCCGCTATATTTAGATGAGCTATGTCGCCTACTTCAAAAGAACCTTCAGGTGGGTTTTCCGAAATACCCTCTGGCATTAACTGATAATTCTTTTCTGTTCTCCAAGTTTGTCCAGCATTGAATGCATGAATTGTTCTAGTTTCTATAGGAAGCAATTCCCATAGTGCCTGACATGCCTTGGGTGCCTTATCATCTAATAAACGTGCTGTGGCAATCACTCCTGGCTGGTAGGCTACTGGATTTTCTACCCATTGGCCACCTATTTCTATCTCTATCTTTCTCAATCAAACACTCCGTTAAAAAAGCTAGGGCAGGCCTCTTGTTTGTGTGGCCTGCCCTAGCTAAAAGTATATCTACTATATTTCTAGATTATTAGTCTAGCCAGACCCAAGCTAATCGTTCCATTAAGTCTGGATATAGCTTGAAGTTTTGTACATCTTTATTCATACCTGCATAAACTGTGACATAAGCAATATAAACATGCCAACCTGTCTCAGCAATACGTTTCTGTGCATCTATATAAAGTGGTTTAGCTTTGGACTGATCATATTCTCCTACAGCCTGATCCAAGAGACTTGTGACTGTAGTATCCACATAATCAGGTACATTGGATTGCCCTTCAGTATGATATATTCTAACTAAACGACCATGTGGGTCAGCCCTGGGACGCCAAGTGGTTGGAGCCATATGATAATCGCCCCTAACAAATCCTCTCCAAGCGTCTCTTGGCATTACACCGGTAATCTTAAGCTTGATACCAGCTTCTGCCATCATAGCCTGATATATTTCACAAAGTTCTGTTTCAGTAACGGTGCTACGACACCATATTGGTATATCTGCGCCAGCATAACCAGATTGCGCCAAAGTTTCTTTGGCTTTAGCTATATTAAACTCGAATGGCTTTATGCTAGAATCCCAAGCCCAACTATTACCTTCTGACATATATGCGGGCGAAGCAGCTCCACCAAAATAGGTTCTGGTGATGGTCTCACGATCTATGCTATAAGCCATAGCATTTCTTAGTTTTTGATCATTATAAGGAGCATGCTTGGTATTAAATCTTATACCATGCCATTTACCAGTTTCCAGTTTGGTAGTCTTTAAATTATTATTTGCTTCTATAGTTGGTATATCCTGTACCCTAACATCGGTGATCACATGGACATCCCCAGTCCGCAGCATAGCAAGGCGAACAGTGGCATCAGGAACACCTATATAGTTAATCTGATCAAGATATGGCTTGCCATCCTGCCAGAAATTCTCATTCTTTTCGAGTACAACTCGTTGGCCGATCTTCCATGACTTGAATTTAAAAGGACCGGTACCAACAGGGCTCAATGAGTAAGTGCCTCCGGCTTGCTTGTCTCCCCAAGCATAAGGATAACCAGATCCCTTTTCTTCAATTGGCTTGGGAGGCATTATGAATCCTGGTCGCTCTCCTAAGTCAGACATCAAAGGTCTATAAGCCTTTTTCATATTGAAATTCACTGTATTTTTATCTACTACTGTTACGCTATTTAAGGCATATGCCACTTGACCATGCAATGGGAGTGGGTCATCTTCTTTCAAAAGCC
>CAYTFF010000136.1:0-1607 GCA_964437045.1 uncultured Dehalococcoidia bacterium | reverse complement strand
TCTTTATCATAATTCCATTTAACTACATCTGCATCGAAAGCATCTCCATTATGGAATTTCACACCCTCTTGTAGCTTAAATGTGACTGTTTTTCCATCTCCACTAACTTCCCAAGATTTAGCTAATTCTGGGTTGATACCAAAGTCAGTACCATAACCCACTAAAGTGTTATACATAGAATAAAAAATTGGACGCTCCGAAACATCATTAGAATAGTGCGCATCCATTGTTGTTATATTCAATTCATAAGCAAAATTAAGAACCCCACCCTGTTTTGGAGTTGAGCTCGTAGTTGCTGGTGTTGCAGTTGGTAACACTCTAGTCGCTGTTGCCCTTGCTGGTATAGCGGTAGGTGCACCAGGAATAATAACAACCGGTGCGGCAGGTGCAGCTGCTGGCGCTGCTGGCGCTGCTGGCGCTGCTGGCGCAACCGGGGCTGCGGCAGGCTCAGATTCTGCACAAGCCATCGAAAAAATTAGGGTTAACATCAGTATAAGAACCAATGTCCCTATTCCAGAAAACTTCTTGATATTCATATAGTTCCTCCATAAAAAATGCCATTAACAATACGACATTAAAATGAAATTAAAATTACCTGACGATAATTATGCCTAACTGTAATTATTTGTCAAGTTATCTGGCCTAAATGGAAACTTAATATAAATTAGATTTTAAAGCTGCTAGTATCCTATCTGGAGTCATAGGTAGATCGAAAAGTCTTGCTCCAGTGGCATTATATATAGCGTTTGAAATCGATGCAGCTCCTGGGGAAACTGGCATTTCTGCGCCACCCTTTGAACCAAATGGGCCCCCAGAAACAGGATTTTCCACTATAATGGTTTTTACTTTATCTGGAGTTTCTCTTATATCAGGTAGATCAAATTCTTTTAAACTAGTAGTTTCAAGAGGTCTATAATGTTCCTAAAGTGCATAAATCATAACAATTACAATCGCTCGTTCTACTTGACCTTCGAATGAAAGAGGGTTGATGACCCGTCCAACATCAGCAGCATATGTAACGTTTCGCAACTTGACCTCTCCTGTTTCAACATTAACATCAACTTCTGATATCTGTGACGCATATGCATAAATAGGGCCTTGTTCAGTTTCAGTTTTCTCTAAAAGAAAGGACCCTTCATGTTTTAGTGGAATGCCATAATCCTTCATATAGGTAGCGATGCTACCCAGAGATAGCTTTTCCTCAGGCTTACTCTGACTAAATACTTGATCACCATTTATAACAATATCGCTTCTATGACTTTTCAGGAATTTGGAAGCTGCCTCCGCAACAGAGGTCAATAATGCTTGGCAAGCCTTGGTTATAGCTCCACCTACATGCATAGATGTCCTCTGACCACTGGTTCCAACCGGGTAAGGAGCAAGAAGTGTGTCACCATAAATCATTGATATAGAACTTAAGGGCTACTTAAGTTCCTCAGCAGCTATTTGAGCAAGTGCAGTGATAACACCCTGTCCTTTTTCAACAGCTCCAACCAACACTCTGACCACACCTTTGTCTGTCAATTCACCTGCTGCTTTTGCAGGTCCTAATTTTCTACCATGCCAGCCTCCACCTCCGCCTTCTCCACGGCCACCCCCATTTACTT
>CAYTFF010000135.1:0-3466 GCA_964437045.1 uncultured Dehalococcoidia bacterium | reverse complement strand
AGGTCAAGTTCATTCTTGAAATATTCCCCAGCTAACCTAACTCCTTCAGGATGCCACTTCCAATTCATTTTCTCTTCTTCGGTGGCCTCACCTAACTTAGCGGCTTTTTCCATGGCCCTTTCAAGAGCCGTTTTCATATTTGACATATTTTATTCCTAGTTAGAGAAATTCACTGTCTGCACATATTTTAACCCAAGGACTTTTTGTAAACAACGTTTTTGCCGTCTGTTTATTGTTATATAATTGAACCTATTATTAAACAAACAGGTTTAAATTTATCCAAGACTCAAAATAGCCTATACTATTTGATTAAACCATTAGTTCATTGAGGTTTGAAAAAATGCCAGGTTTTCCATTGAGATATAGCCAATACCCGTATCCAGAACACCCACTTCATGATTTCTTAGTCAAATCTGCTGTCAGATCACCAAACAAAATAGCGGTAATTGATGATCAACGATTTATGACCTTTCAACAATTAAATAATGTGAGTAATAGATTTGCGAATGGGCTGAAATCAATTGGGATAAATAAAGGTGACATCATTGCTATATTAGCATTTAATTGTATCGAATATGTAATAGCATTTTATGCTATATCTAAGCTTGGAGGAATAGTTACAACTCTTAACCCAGCATATAAAGAAGCTGAGATTAAACACCAACTAGAAGATTCTGAAGCGAAGGTTTTGATAATCCAATCTCAGTTGTTTAAGAACACTAGTAATACCATTATAAATACAGGAACTGTTAAACATATTATTTCTATCGGAGAAACCGATTCAAGCGTGCCAACATTTGATCAATTTATAGAAAATCATTCACCTGAGTTTAACTCTGTCTCTATTGATTCAAAAAATGATTTAATAGCACTCCCCTATTCAAGTGGAACAACAGGAATGCCGAAAGGAGTAATGCTAACTCACTTTAATCTGGTATCCAATACAATTCAATTTATAAATGTTGGCGGGCTCGCTGAACCTAAAGAGGATGACGTGTTTCTAACCGTTTTACCCTTATACCACATATATGGTATGAACATGTTAATGAATGGACCAATCGCCCTTGGGGCAACGATAGTATTAATGCCTCGCTTCGATTTAGTAAAAGCTACAGACTTGATTGAGAAACATCAAGTTACTGTTTTATACATCGTACCACCTATAGTGCTGGCATTTGTAAATGATCCTTCTATTGAAAGGGCAAATTTATCCTCTGTACGATTTGCCCTTTCTGGGGCAGCACCATTATCTAGTGAATTACAATCCCAATTTGAAAAAAAGACCCAAATACAATGTAATAAAGGATACGGGCTAACTGAGACATCACCTCTGACAAACGGGGATTATTTAGAATCTCATCTTAGTAAGCAAGGGAGTATTGGCCCAGCTGTTCCAGACACAGAGGAGATGATTGTAGATTTAGACACTGGCATTAACCAGTTAGACTCTGGTCAAATAGGCGAACTGATTATTAGGGGCCCACAAGTTATGAAAGGTTATTGGAATAACGTTGAAGCCACTGCAGAAACTATTAGAAACGGCTGGCTTTATACAGGTGATATAGCGTATATGGATAAGGAGGGGTGGGTTTATATTGTTGATAGAAAAAAGGAAATGATTAAATTCAAAGGTTTTCAAGTCGCTCCAGCTGAACTCGAAGGAGTCCTGTTAGACCACTATTCGGTTTCTGATGTCGCAGTGATTGGGAAACCAGATCCTGAGGCCGGAGAGGTGCCAAAAGCTTTTGTAGTCTTGAAAGAAAAATGTACTCCAGAAGAACTTATTCTATTTGCCGGATCTAAATTAGCAAACTATAAAAGAATAGCGGAGATTGAATTTGTTGAACAAATCCCAAAATCCCCATCAGGCAAAATATTGCGACGAGTATTAATAGAACAAGAAAGGTTGAAAGAGTAATGCTCTTATATGTATAACTAGTTTAGTAAAACCATTAAGAGAACCTGAATATTATGTATTTTCCTATCTTTTCTGTCATGCCTTTTCTATCTGCTGAGGTATAAGCCAAACACATGACACCGCCTAGCCAATAAAGGCACGTCGGCCAGATCATTCGTCAACTGTTGCTGCAAAATTAATAATTACAGATCTATGATAAGTATAAGGGGTAGTTACTCCAGGCCCTACAAGAATACGATCCGTGTTCGGTGCAGCCACAGCCATGCAAAGAAATAAATCTCTATTTAAAGGAGGTTGATCTGGGAAATTGATATGAGTAAAACCACTATCCTCAGCTACTTTAGCTAACTAGATTCTTGGGTTAGGTTATAATTTATGAGGTTCTAGACAATCAGCTGGATGCCAAATATAATTATCACACACTCTAAACAAAATATTGATGCCCTGTTAAGAGGTTAAAGATGCGGTTTACAATAATGAATACACTAGCTAATCCAGCAAACGACCTCTCTCATGAGAAACAAATTGATGAGCTTCGTGAGCAAACAATACTGGCTGAAGAAATGGGCTATGAATGTATCTGGTTAGGGGAACATCACTTCGGCCCTTATGGGCAAGGTAATTTACCAAACCCAATACTTTTGGGTGCAGATTTGGCAGCACGGACTACAAAAATTCGCATAGGACAAATGGCTAATATAGCAGTTTGGTGGCACCCAATACGCTTAGCAGAGGATCTCGCTGTCCTTGATAATTTAACAAAGGGTCGATTGGAAGTTGGATTTGGGAGAGGAATTTGGCCTTATGAGGGACCCCAGTTTCACCCAAATGCTGACCCTAGAAAAGACAAAGAGAGTAGGGAACTTTTCGCTGAAACAATCGAAGTAGTTAAGAAAGCCTGGACCAATGAATTTTTTTTCCACCAGGGGCCTAATTATACTTTTCCAGCTCCAGGCACTGTATTTTCGCATCCACTTTACCCTAGTGACCCAAAATGGCAAGATGGAGACAATGTAACAAAATTAAATGTGACTCCAAAACCTTACCAAAAGCCATACCCTCCACTTTGGATGACAGTTTCAACAGATAGATCAACTATAACGGCTGCAGAACTAGGAATTAAACCATGTTACTGGCAACCTCCTGCTCTAAGATTACGAGAGAGATTCCGTGTTTATGCCGATACACGATCAAAACGTGATGGCAGACCATTTAGAATTGGTGAAGACCAGTCAGTGATGAGGCATACTTACGTCGCATCAACTATGGAAGAAGCTAAGAAAGACTCAGAGCGAGGTGTTCTATCTTCCTTTACTTTTAACGACCCATTTCGTGGACTTCAAGTTTTCATGAATCCAGGAGAGGAAGTCACACCAGACATGAAAATGGATTGGGATTTTTTAGAAAAACGCCATGCCCTGGTTGGATCTCCAGATCACGTTATTGAAAAGATTCAAGAACTTGAGGAAACATGTGGCTTAGATTATTTAGTTCTTGCGTACGCTCACCCTTGGACACCCCAGAAAAAACTTCTTAAGAGCCTTGAAC
>CAYTFF010000134.1:0-3493 GCA_964437045.1 uncultured Dehalococcoidia bacterium | reverse complement strand
CTACCACGAAATTGGTGAAGTTGAGCTAATCCAAAACGATTGGCCCCTTCGATCAACATTACAGTAGCATTTGGAACATCTATACCAACCTCTACAACTGGAGTAGATACTAAAATATCTAATTCCCCATTCTGAAATGCTTCCATAACACTTTGCTTTTCGTTTAAAGGCATACGCCCATGTAATAATCCCAACCGCAAATCTGGATATACATGTTCTGAAAGATGTTTATGTTCATCTATTGCAGCCTTCGCTTGAATTATCTGTGATTCATCGATTAAAGGGCATATAACAAAAGCTTGCCGTTGAGCACTAATTTCTTTTCTCACAAATTCATAAGCTTGCTCTCTTTGTTCCGGTTGAATCCATCTGGTCCTTATTTTTTCCCTACCATGAGGTAGTTGATCTATAGTTGATATATCCAGATCACCATATAAAGTAAGCGATAAAGATCTAGGTATGGGAGTAGCTGACATCGCCAACATATGTGGGCGTTTAGCTTTTTTGCGCAAAGCTGCCCTTTGCTCCACCCCAAAACGATGTTGCTCATCTACTACTATTAGGGCAAGCCAAGGAATCCGAACCTCTTTTTGTATCAAAGCATGAGTTCCAATAACAATATCAATTTTACCTTCCAAAAGTTTTTGCCTTATATTTTCTTTTACAGATTTTGTCTGACTTCCAGTAAGTAAAGCAATAGTAAATTTCCTGGGAATACCTTTGAATGCAAGGTGTAGCAAATTATCTTCTTGTTTTAAATTTCCAGTGTGACTAAGTAACTTAAATATACTAAGGAAATGTTGCTCCGCAAGAATTTCAGTGGGTACCATGAAGGCTCCCTGATAACCATTAACAGCAGATATTAATAATGAAGCCAAAGCGATTACAGTTTTGCCACTACCAACATCTCCCTGTAGAAGACGACTCATGGGTGAATCTGATTCCATATCATTTAATATTTCTATGAGAACCCTATCTTGAGCTTCCGTTAAGTCAAATGGCAAAGAATCAGCAAATATATTAATAACTGATTTATCAGCATTTAACGGTATTGCTTCACCATTTTGTTGCCACATCCTTTTGTAAGATAGAACAGAAAGTTGTATCAAGAAAAGTTCATCAAAAGCTAGTCTACGTCTGGCTAATAATTTAGCTTCAACATTGTCTGGATAATGAGCCTGTTGAATAGCATTTTTAAGGGCAATGAGATTATTTCTATGCAGAATATCTCTTGGTATGAAATCTTTAATTTCACTAATTGCAATTTTTAATGCTTCATTAACAGCTCTTCTAAGAGTACGTTGTGGGAGACCATCAACAGAATGATAAACTGGTACTAATCGGCCAGTATGAATTAATTCCTCATCTCCTCTTAATAATTCATATTCTGGAGATTCAAAAACTTTTCTTCCTTTGAAAATACCTACTTTACCACTAATAACTAATGTATCTCCCGTTTTAAATGTCTTTGCTAAATAAGGTTGATTAAACCAAGTTACTTTGACATTTCCAGTCTCATCTCCAATAACAGCCTGAGTAGTCCTAAGTCTGGTGCCTAATTTTTTCTCAGAAGCTTCCCACAATACTCCAATTATGGTTTGTTCTTGACCAGGGATTAATGCTGAAATATTGCATTTATTTGCAAAATCATTATGTCTTCGAGGAAACATATATGCTAAATCAATTATTTTTTCTACGCCTAGCTGTTTAAATTTAGATGCATTTTTCTTGTTAATAGATCTTAATTTTAAAATATCGTCTTGACCAGTTAATCTTAGATTAGAATCTCTTTTAAGATAATTCCCCTTAACGGACAGAGAAAAATTGTACCCAAGAGAATTCATAATGTTTTCAGCCCATTGCTTACGCTGGGGTAGGGACATATCTTTGTATAAAGAATCTATGGTTATTTTTTTGGACAATTCGGATGACCATCTTTTTAAAAATAAATCCAGTCCACCCACAACCGTATCATCAGCAAATTGTCCAACTTGCTCCATCCTTAGAATTTTAATAAGGGATTGGATTTTAGTATTTATATCAGATTTACGTGATCGCATTTCCACCAGAATACTTCAAGAAATAGTCATGGACAAGGTCAAAAGTAGCTTAAACTTTTAATTATTCTATAGATATTAGATAGTAGTAGTGCGGCTGCCCACCACTAATTAACTCAACCTGTATATCTGGATAGATTTCATTAATTGATGTTATAAGTTCCTTGTTCTTTTCGTTATCTGATTCTTGCCCCAAAATAATAGTAACCAAATCAGCCTCAGATAAATCAGATACACTCAGAAGCTCCAACAGCACGTCATGAGGAGTATCCCCTGCAACAAGTAACTTCTTATCTAACAACCCAATTATCTGACCAACCTTAATAGATATATCTTGTAACTTAACAGAACGAGCAGCTCTGGTAATCTCACCACTACGAATAGAATTGTAGGCATTTCGCATTTGATGTAAATTATTTTCTAGGTTATCTTCACTATTAAATGCTAATATTGCTGCTAATCCTTCAGGAATACTTTTTGTATTTATAATTTCAACTGACTTATTTGACAATTTACTTGCCTGTTTAGCAGCAAGTACAATATTTGGATTATTTGGTAAAACGATAACTTTATTAGAAGGTGTTTCTTCTATAGCTAACAATATTTCTTTTGTACTAGGATTCATTGAATCTCCACCTGATAAAAACTTAGACGCCCCACTCCCAAGAAACAATTCTTTAACACCGTCACCTAACCCAATTACCAGTACAGCAATTGGAAATTCCTCCACTACAATATTTCTTTGGGATTCCAAATAAACTTGATGTTGCTCATCCATGTTATCAATTTTGATTTGGCCAATTGTTCCCAAAGATACTCCAAATGAAAGAAGTGTACCTGGGTCCTCATTATGAGCATGTATCTTAACTACTGATTCATCTCCAATAACTACAACAGAATCAGCAATTTTTGTGAGACTTGCTCTTATATTATCTGTATCAAGGGTGTTGCCCATAATAGCGAAGTTTATACAGTATCCATATATTTCTTCCTCAGTACCAACAAGGAATTCTTCATTTACTGTACCAATATTGGGTTTATCATTAATCATGGGCTTTACAGGTTCTTTAGGTATCAAATTTACATCACCATCATTTAAAAATGCGATGAATCCTTCTAAAATAAAACAAAGCCCTTGCCCACCAGCATCTACTACGCCAGCCTGACGCAATACAGGTAGTAAATTTGGAGTTTCAGAAAGAGTTATCCTAGACGCATCCCTTGCATGTTCACAAACTGTAATTAAATTAAATCCAGATTTACTAGCCTTAATGGCAGCAATCGATGCTTCTCGGATTACAGTAAGCATCGTACCTTCGACAGGTTTACCAACCGCTTTATAAGCCCATGTATTTGCACTTGAGAGGGCCTTAGCAAAATCTGAACCATTAAATTTATGGATACCTTTTAATCCTTCAGCTAATCCTTTTCTAGCA
>CAYTFF010000133.1:0-3535 GCA_964437045.1 uncultured Dehalococcoidia bacterium | reverse complement strand
AAATTTTCCTCCTTCTGCTCCTGGTAAAGGATATATTTTGGTTGATATTGTCTTGGTATTTAATGCTATAGGTAGAGTATTTGTTGGAACATATGACTGTCCATTTAGAACCGTGAATGAGCTTTTGAATAGTATTATTGTTAATCCTAAAGCTACTATTGTAGATTTTCATGCTGAAGCAACATCAGAAAAGGCTGCTTTTGCCTGGTATCTTGATGGTCGCGTAAGTGCTGTAGTTGGTACACATACTCATGTACCTACTGCAGATGGTAAGGTGATGCCTGCAGGAACTGCGTTTATAAGTGATATAGGTATGGTGGGTCCGATAAATTCTGTTATTGGAAGTGAACCTATTGATGTTCTAGATAGGTTTCTCTTACAGACTCCAAATAGACTACGAATTGCGAAAGGTTCTGTGCAATTTAATAGCGTATTAATTGAAACTAATGATGATGATGGTAAGGCTACAAAAATCGAAAGAATAGATATGGAGGTAGAGTAGTATGATTCTGGCTGATTTGCATTTGCATACTACCAAATCTGATGGGCGATTAACTCCAACTGAATTAGTGAATTTGGCAGTAAGTCGCGGTTTAGAGGTGATAGCAATTACAGATCATGACTCAACTGAAGGGTTGGAAGAAGCTTTTGAGGCAGCAAAGCAATATCCACATCTCCGTATTATACCTGGAATTGAGTTAAGTACCGACATACCTGGGAACGAAGTACACCTATTAGGATACTTTATAGATTACAAAAATGAGAATTTCCAGCTTATTTTAGAAAACTTTAGAGATGGGCGTGAATACCGAAGTAAGAAAATGGTAGAAAAACTTGCTGGCATGGGTGTAAATATATCTTGGGATAGAGTAAACGAACTCTCTAACGGAGGGGCGATAGGGCGCCCTCACATAGCACAAGCTATGTTAGAAAAGGGGTATATAAAACTGCCTCAAGAAGCTTTTGAAGGCTACCTTGAGAGAAATGGGCCAGCTTATGTGGAAAGAGAAAAACATACGCCGGGCGAAGCTGTCCAAATGGTCCGATCTGTGGGTGGAATAGCGGTGATGGCGCATCCCATGGAGGTAGACAATAGGGAAGATGTATTACCTGAGTTACATCAAGCTGGATTAGCAGGTATGGAAGTTTTTTATGGATACTATACGGATAAACAGGTTAAGTATTTGCTAGAGTTGTCAAAAAAATGGAATCTTATCCCCTGTGGAGGTAGTGATTATCATGCTTTAGGGACACCAGGGGAACCTGAACCTGGCCATGTCGGACCACCTATGGAATCTATAGAGGCGCTTTTTAAAATTGCATCAATAAGGAAACCTTGACCTGACTCGGTGGTGCAAAAGATTCCTGCTTAAGAAATTGAAAATAGATTGATTACTAACATTAAATAGGCAATAGATGACAATATTACTACTTGCTATTATGACCTATCTTTGGGCGGCTCTCCCCAGTTCTTATATCGTGGCTCGAATGTTGAAGGGGATTGATTTACGTCAATACGGGAGCGGTAATATAGGCTCTGCTAATTTGTCTACCCATGTCGGAAAAGTTATTGGTCTTAGTGTAGGTGCATTTGATTGTCTAGCTAAAGGCAGTGTACCAGTTTTAATAGGGAAATTTGTTGGTTTAGGTATAAATGAGCAGATAATAATAGGCATCATAGCAATAGTTGGGCACAATTGGTCTCCATATATAAAATTTAAAGGTGGAAGAGGAGTAGCTACAACTGTTGGAGTACTTTTAGGTTTTCTAATGTGGCGTGAACTTCTTATACTTGCTATTTTCTTCGGAGTTATAGGATGGTTAATCTTAAAAGATACAGGTTTTTGGGCTTTTATAACTTGCCTGGCACTTGCACCTGTTACCTTTTTGTTTGAGGTAGTTTTAGATGATAAATCTTTTGATCTGGTTTATCTGTCATTAGGAATTGCTACGGCAGTATTTTTGAAAAGACTGACAGCAAATTGGGAAAGGCCTCAAAGTGGTGTTCCTTTCATGAAGGTATTATTTTATAGGCTTATATATGATAGAGATGTTTCTAGAATAAGTAATTGGATAAATCGCCAACCTTCAATTGATCAACAGGAGGCATCTTACGGATCAGATTAGAGTATGTCTCAGACATCCAGAAACGGAAAGTAATTTAGAATGTGGTAAATGTGGTTGCTTAGTATGCCCCAAGTGTATGGTCCATACCCCCGTTGGCGTACGATGCTCTGAATGTTCAACACCTAAGAAATTACCTGCTTTCGAAGTAACATATATTGTTTTAGCTAAGGCTGCCCTAACAGGGGTTTTCGTAGCAGTAATACTGTGGCTATTTTTTGGGTTGATTAGTTCAATTTTATTCAGAATCCCATTTGTTCCGTGGATAGCATTATTGGGTCTAGGTTATTTAGTAGGAGAGGCAGTGAGTATTTCTACTAATCGTAAAAGATCACGGCAAATATCAGCTATTGCTTTAGCGAGTTTACTTGTAAGTTTTATAATAATAGCCTTGATTAATCCAAGTTTGAGCAATAACATTTTTGTTATCTTAGCCTTATTTGCTTCTGGATATGTAACTAATAGCCGTGTTAGGTAGCTATGTATTTTTCAAAGTAATCAGTTGATTTTCCGTTGTTTCTGTGATAATTTCCAATCGTTGTATAGCTTTTAATTAAGATTTGAGGAGGAGCTAATGAATATTGAACAGATGAAGAAGGTTGCACATAGTTTTCATATAGAAGTGATTCAAAATCAAAAACTTGATTTAGCATACGAGATAATGGCACCGGATGCTATAATCAAAACCCCACTAAGGCCACCAAATGATACAAAAAGAGGCCCTGAAGTCCTGTTGGCTATGGCTGAAGGGGATGCCGTAGCTTTTCCAGATGGGCTCTTTTTTGATCACGATGAAGCCATAGCAGAAGGAAACATGGTAAGTATTAGATGGGATGCTCATGGAAATAACACGGGCCCACTTGGTAGTATTCCGCCGGCAAATAAAGAAATTGCATCTAGTGGCGTTGTTATTTATGTCTTTAATGAGAAGGGACAAATAGCAGGTGGTTGGGTATATTACGATGTTCTTAGTATCCTTAAGCAGGTTGGGGCAGAAGTTAAGTTACCTGGCTCTTAAGGTACGATTTGTTAACAATTTCATTAATAGCGTAATAGCCTGCAAACAGAAATATTGTTACAGGGCGGGAGTAGCTCAGGGGTAGAGTATTTGCTTCCCAAGCAAAGGGTCGCGGGTTCGAATCCCGTCTCCCGCTCCATTATCCAAAAGGTATTAACGGGGATTGAGTGACAACATCCAAATCCCAGATATATGTATATAACTAATTTTCAAGCTGGTGCTAGATGAGCTTCCGATGGCTTCTGAGTATAACGCTTCTTTGGTTTATTCCTATTGCGTGCGGTCCGTCTGTTGAAGAAATGGAGAGGTATGTGGACGAGAGGACGAAATATACCATTGAAAGTCTTCCAACTCCATTACCAACGTCTACTCCAATGGTAATACCGACATCTG
>CAYTFF010000132.1:0-3651 GCA_964437045.1 uncultured Dehalococcoidia bacterium | reverse complement strand
TACTAGAGTAGATATAATCAAAACCAAATAAATATTGATGTTAAATTTTCGGACTAGGAACCCCCAATAATAAAATAATGTTTTATCCGTTTTAGATAAACAGGGTGTGTGTGCATACTGCCTGAATAGCGTACACCCTTAAGAAGCCAAGGTAAATACTAAATTTATGGTGGGAAACTACTCTTTATACACTGCAAGTGATTTAGAAGCCTGGGTCACTCTTGATTCCTTCAATAAAAATGGTGCGCAAACAGAACCTACAATACCCAATATTAGGCAAACCACCCCTATTGCTGGAAATCCTCCCAATGATAAAGCAATACCTGCAAATGCCGGACCTATAGTTGACCCAAATTGATTACTTATCGGTAACATACCTAAAGCAGTCCCTCTAAATGAATTTCCTCCAATAATAGAAAACAGCGTGGCTATAATGGGAAACAAAGAAAATGCACTTGCTGCATAAAAGAATCCCAACCCAATTTCAGAGATTGGATCAAATTTAATAGCAAAAATAGAGAATCCGAAAATGCCAGATAATACTAAAGCAAACGGACCCAATATCATCCTGTATCGTGTATCAGCCAAGAAGCCCCCTATAACAGATGCTAATATCATACCTCCGGAAACTATTGAAATAGGGATCGATGTTTGGGCTGTTGAAAAATTATGTTCTATAATCAAATAAGATGCGAAATAAGTTAAAAGTATAGCTAGACCAGTACGTTGGAAAATATTTATCAAAGTCAAATCCCATATAATACGCTGTCTTAACAGTGGTTTAAATTTAGAAAATAAATTTTGATCAGACCTTTTCAAATTCCGACTTTTGGGGATAACGATAACGAATAAAATCCATGCCCCAATCTCAATAAATGAAGCAATCAGGAAACTCCATCGCCAACTAGTAAAATCGGCTAGTACAGTCATTAGTGGTACTCCGATGACTCCGCCAAGACCGGCACCAAACGTTATATATCCTAGGGCTCTGCCCCTGCCTTTTACAGGTATGTAATCACTTACTACCGCAGTAACATTTGTAGGCACTACTCCAGCCATACCGCTTAATGCCCTAAATATTATTGCAGAAATAAAATTCCAAGCAAATGACGTTCCAATAGCTCCTAATATTCCTAATCCTAATCCGGTTAGTAGTACAGGTTTTCTACCATAAGTATCGGAAATTGGGCCAGAGGCTACACCTACTATAAGCCAAGGAATGGCCATGAACCCAGCTAACTGACCTGCAAGAGCTATACTCACATCTAGGTCTCTTGCAATGTCTACAAGTAAGGGCCCAATCATTACTACTAAAATATTTACACTGAATACCCCTACAACAGCTGTTAATAGGAGTAAATTGATATTTTTGGAAGCTTTAATGTCCATTATTGATTTTGACAGATCTCATTTGTTTTCTATTTAATTAAAATTTGCAAGGAGGTATAATTTGGAGGATCAACATTAAAAACAGAAAGATCCTTTGTAAAATAAAAAACTATATCTTGCTAACTCTAGTGTGACAAACAATTAGGCGTCTGAACAATACTAACATTGAGATAAGGGGAAAGTATAGTAAAATCTGGGATACTCGTAATCAAAGTAAATTGAACTAAACTAATTGGCAAAATTAATGGAGTATTTAAGATAGGTATACTAATGAAAAACGATTTGAATTTAGGAATCAGGCTGGATCTTTTACCAGAATTCAGTGCAAATGATATTGTTCGACTTTCGACACTTGCTGAGGATAAGGGCTTTGATTCTATTTGGATCCCTGAAGGGATAAGCAGAGATGCACTAACACAGTTAGCCCATGTCGCAAGTAAAACAAATAGGATAAAAATGGGTTCTGGCGTTCTCCCGATTTTTTACAGAGATCCTACTATGACGGCTATGTCTGCAGCCGGGATGGATGCTATTTCAAATCATAGATTCATACTAGGATTGGGGCTTGGGCACAAACATATGGTTGAAGAAATTCATGGGATACCATTTGAAAATTCAATTGATCGTATTAGAGAGATGGTTACTGCGGTAAGACGTATATTAGAAAAGGAAGAAGGGGTAAATTTTGAAGGAAAATATTATTCTCTTAAATCAGCTACACTTGGAAAATTAAATGAAAAAACTAATGTTCCAATATATGAAAACCGCAATTGAATGGATAAAAAAGGGAGCCGAAGCGGTTGGAAGGTCAATTTCCTCAATTGAAATTGCTTGTTATGTTAGAGTAATGGTAACGGATCAACCAAAAACAGCCCTGCCATCTTTAAGACGATTGATTGCTAGGTATACATTCATGGACAATTACCGGAAGTTTTTTGAGATGATGGGCTATCGGGAAGAGGTTGGTAAAATTGTAAAAGAATGGAAAGATAATGGAAAAGAGGCAGCGGAAAAAGCTGTTTCAATGTCTATGATTCAAGATATTGCAATAGTTGGCTCAGCCCAATACTGTAAAGAGGAAATTAACAAAATATATTCCTGGGGCATCCAAAAACCTATAATTGCCCCCTTTGCTGAATCAAGCAATGCTTTGAAAACATATTCAAATACAATAAAGGCAATATCTAATATTTAACCAATAGTCATTAAATATATATATTTAGAGGAGAAATAATGGTCACTTTAATAACATTACACATGCTTTCACCAGATGATTATGATCAATCTATGGGTGTTCTTACGAAAAATACGGAACTAGCCTGTAAGGCTCCAGGTTTTATTACTAGAAAAGTTTTGATAGATGTCAATGATAAGCTAAAAGGGTACAGCATGACTAGTTGGGAAACTCAAAAAAATATGGATGATTTTCTTGCTAGTCCAGAAAGGCCACCACTTGAATTTGAAGGGGAAGAAAAACGAGTTTATGAAATAACACCGTCTGGTAGGATAATGGTTTTTAGTCTTACAAATAGCGATTCATTTACAATAGACGTTGAAAATAACAATCCTAGTTTATCTGATTCCAAAATCTGGACCGGAAGATATACTCAAATTTCATTACATCTTTTGGACAAAAATAATCGAGAACAAGGACTTGATATTCTTAGAAGAAATACCCCGATCGCAGCTAAACAACCAGGATTTGTTTCAAGACAAGTCTATGTATGCCCTAAAGATCCACTGAAAAGTTATAGCATCGCTACATGGGAATCAAAAAAGGCTTTAGATGATTTCAAAACAGCAAATGGGCGCCCAGTAATCATTCATGCTAAAGATGGTATTACTTATGAAAAGACTGATTCTGGGTTGATACCAGTTTTCCCAATTGTTGATAGTGGAGTCTTTCAAACTGTTAACGAAGCATAAAGATATTTGAATATCCTTCCCAATTATAACTTAAACATTTCCCGGAAAATTAAGTTGAATTTAATCTTAAACATCTTTAAAGTCTTGGTTGGGAGGGGAGTAAATATACACAAAAATTACCGGAGCATTTCCAAGTAGTTAGCCTACGTGTACTTCGTTGGACGGTACATTCCACATATCTTCTTTGGTGATAGCTCTTGTTTTTATTTCCATTCGCCAACTTAACATAAAGTTATACTGTTCTATTGAACGGGAATGGACTAGATACGAATTTGGCTTTTCGTATCTAGTCCAAATGAATTGCATGTTCTTTCCAGTCACTATTTTCACAGCAAT
>CAYTFF010000131.1:886-3653 GCA_964437045.1 uncultured Dehalococcoidia bacterium | reverse complement strand
TAGTGCGGTAGCTTTACCTCTAAGCCTGATAAACCAAATTGCTACTAAAGTTGTAGGTATTAATGTTAAAGACCCTTGCCCCAAAGTTCTGATAGCAACAATTCCAAAGAACAATCCGAGTGGATTGCTGAGATTACTCATCCAAAGTAAGGCTAATCCAAATAAAAGGGCCACTATGGTCAACATTATTCTAGCTCCAAACCTATCTAATAGATGTCCAACGGCGAACATTAAGATAGCAGCTGTTAGAGACCCTGCGGTGTATATGCTAGATACAACTGTTCTGGATAGTTCCAAGTCTTTTATCATAGGATCTACGAAAATTGAAACATTGTAAGTTTGCCCTGGAGCTGATGTGAAGAAAGCCAGGCTTGCAACAGGCAAAATCACCCAACCATAAAAAAATGGAAGGCGAGAAACAAATGGATATCTACCACTATCTTGCTTCAATGAATCCACTTATATTAATTATGTATGTCGGAAAATAGCAGTCCGATTGCCTATTAAAACCCGAGAAGCGTCGACTGTAAGATCTTTTCATACATATATTCCTATGAATTCAGAAGATTATCTATTGCTAGTTCGAGTGATTTTGCTGATTCTTGTAGTTTAAGTTCTATATTTTGAATCATTTTATTGTCTTTATTTAGGTGATCTAGATAGTCATTTAGTCGATTAGTACATTCTGAAGCAGAAGGTCCTCCATAAAGAGTACGAGCCTTGACGAACTCTATAGGGTCCAGTGCTTTTGCTAATGTTTGGTTACTTATATCAACTGATTCACCCATATATTCTATGGCGGCTTCTTTGATAAGTTCAGGAGTAACATCTTGAGGTTTGATATTACGTTCGTATGAAAAGCGTACTAGTATTCCTACGATTTGATGTGCTGTACGCCATGGTATGTTATTTTCTTTAACCAATGCAGCTGCTACATCGGTAGCCTGAGCCCAGTATGCTCCCGCCATATATTTCATACGGTCTTTATTCACTTTTAATGCTGGGAGTAATTCTGACATCCAATTCAGATGACGATCAGCTAGATTCAAAGATTCTGTTAATGCATAATCCATATAACGAGGATCAAGAGTAGTGTCTCCGGAAGCGGCTTTTTGTACAGAGAATGCGGTAACCAGACCGCCCATTGCTACTGAAGCAGCACCTCGCATATATTCTAATGAGTCTGGGTTACGTTTTTGAGTCATGATACTTGAGGTGCCACAGAATCTATCTGGAATATCAATATATCCTGATTCTGAGGTAAACCAGAAGTTTATATCAGAGGCCCATTTCGCTAGATTTAAGTGTACAGTGGATACTGCAAAAAATGGATCTAGCTCGAAATCAAGATTCAAGATAGCATCGAACGTATTTCTGAGGACTTTATCAAATCCCAGGAGCTCTGATGTTCTATGTCTATTAAGCGGAAAACTGGAGCCTGTCATTATCGCTGCACCTGCAGGGCTCTGATTTACTCTGGAATAGGCTTGGACTGCGCGCTCGAAGTCTCTTTCTAATGCAGATGCCCATGCCATCAATTGATGGCCTAAAGTTGTTGGTTGGGCATGTTGGCTATGTGTATAGCCTGGCATAACAGAGTCTAAGTTTTGTTCAGCTACCTGGAGGGCAGAGTTTCTTAAGTGATTTATGTTTTTCATTAGGTTAATAAGACGGTCTCTCTGCCTAACTCTTCTACCAACAGCTTCTAAATCTCCCGCACTTCTGCCAAGATGTATTCGTCCTCCGATGTCATATCCTAATCTTCTTATCAGATATTGTTCACCCGAATACATTCCTCCGCCTTCTTCCCATCGGATTTTTTCCACCCCGTTTTTTTCTAATTGCCTAAGTTCTTTTAGAATAGCTTTTCCGTCATTAAGGTGTATAAGTTTTTCTTCAGTCAACATTACAATGTGGGCTTTATCAAACATATGATAGGCATATAGTTGTGGTTTGTGAGCTTCTTTGGAAGCCCCGGCTATTTCTGGTGTAATTGGTTCACTCAGCCTTACTCCTACAACTCTATGTCCACTATATTCATTATGAGGCTGTCTTCGCATAAATTAATCCTCCTTATTTAGGGATAGCTGGAAGTAATTTTGAAACATCTGATGGTAATATCTCAAAGGCATTTATCAAACAAGCCAAGGCAGCATATGAACCTATTAATCCAGTCAAATCAATTAATCCTGATATACCTAATATATCCTTAAGGTATTCAAAATTTTCGTTTGTGGGTTGGTTTGGTGGATTCAGTAATTCCTTAACGTAACTAATTACTTTAAATTCATGATTATAAACTGCATCTATTTTTTTGTTGTACTTTATGGCTTCAATAATATCAATATTGATCCCTACATTTAATCCATCTTGTTCATGTGCCCCCCACTCAAAACTACAATTCATTTCTCTAGCTACTGCGAGTGTGGCCAGTTCTTTTAATTCCTTTGGTAGCTTTGATTCAAATCGGCAATAAGCAAGTAAATGTGCTAGGCGGGCAGTTATTTCTGGTGATTGTAAATGAGTCGAATATGGAGCTCCAACTTTCCCTCTGCTTGCTACAATAGAATCGTAATGCTTACGATCAGATTCAGCTAATTCTTCCCTATTTATTATTTCATTTATTTTAGACATATTCGGGCCTTTATTAATTTAAATTTGTTTCATTACAAGATCATGCCAGTCATTTAATTTTTGAGGTCTATTAGGTCCAGGTAAACTTACCATAAATTGACTGGCACCAGCCTGTGCTGCAGTATTTATTTGA
>CAYTFF010000131.1:0-830 GCA_964437045.1 uncultured Dehalococcoidia bacterium | reverse complement strand
GGTTAGGGCATTGGAGTGCCCATGTGTTTTTAAATCATATGATTGGCCCAACTTTATAATTGAATCTTTATATGATTCAGGAATGAATTTCCCATCTAATGTAAACCGAGATAGCAGTATAGCATTATCTGCTACCATACCAGACACTAGGTTTTGTGCAGCTCCAGGTGTTGAATTAACTTCGCGATGTGTTATCCACCAAATATCTATATCCTCAATACGTCGACCTGCTTTTTTAGCACCAGCTTCTAATACTTCTAGACAGTTGCTTATCACGTCTTCAGAAATTCCTAGACCTATAAGTACTCCATCTGCAATTTCCCCTGCTAGTTGTAATGACTTAGAACCATGGGCAGCAATATATATTGGAATATTATTGTTAGACCAAGGAGAGATCGCATCCCTACCTAAATAATTCACTTTTCCTTTACGTAAAAGTGCTCGAATTGCTTTAACATATTCACGTAATTGGTTTACGCTCGAGGCTTTATACCCCAGATTATAAACTCCAGCGTTACCAGTTCCTATTCCAATACAAATTCGCCCGGGTATAAGTTCATCTAATGTTGCTGCTGCCCCGGCAGTCACAGCTGGGTGACGTAGAAAAGGATTTGTCATCCAAATACCCAATGGTACTGATTTAGTCTTTTGGCCAATTGTTGTTAACGTAACCCAAGGTTCTCTATACAGAGCTACTGAATCTGATATACCTATTCTTGAATACCCTAATTTTTCAGCGAGTAGACACCAATCAGTAAATTGAACCAATGACTCAGGCCATAAGCTAACAACAAATTTTATATTCATACTTTTATTCCTATGAATTCAGA
>CAYTFF010000130.1:0-3672 GCA_964437045.1 uncultured Dehalococcoidia bacterium | reverse complement strand
TAACGCATTTCTGGGTCATTACCAAGATTTCCAATAACCATTATCTTATTGAACATTTGGGGGTCTCCTTTTCACCACAGTCGAAATCTAGAAAGCACTACTTCTCTAATCAAGTTTTAGTAAAAGATGTCTTATTACCTCTTGTGAGGCTGTCATATTTTTCTCGATCTTTATTGCAGTAGGTGCTTCTATATTCAACTTAGTGAATACATAGTTTCCTTCGCTGAAATGCTGAATCTGATGGGAAAGTTTACGTAATCCCCAATCTTCACGCTCGTTAACTGAACCACCGTCTTCTTTGATGGTTTTATCCAGTCTCTCCAAAGTTGAGGAAACTCCCTCATCGCCTGCTGCTGGGCTAAATATCATAACTAGTTCATAGTCTCGCAATCAGTAAACCTCCACATTGCACGTCTTAATCAATGGTTCAGAACGCACCTAGAGATTATACCAGAACAGGCTAATTGCTACAATCAGGCCACTATTTACAAGCCCTGTAAGGATTAACAGTAGACTGGTTTAACCATTTCCTGAATCAATTAGTGATACCAGGGACTGGAAATCCAGAAGTTAGATTAATAACTTCCTCTTGAACTTCCTTTTCAATATTTTGATTCCCAAGGTTAGTAAGAGTTTTGATAATATATGTCGCCACTAATTTCATTTCCGCTGGCCCGAAACCTCTACTAGTTAAGGCAGGAGTCCCTAATCTGAGTCCACTGGTTATTCTTGGTGGCTTGGGGTCATAGGGAATAGTATTCTTATTGACTGTTATATTTACTCTTCCTAAAGCCTCCTCAGCTTCTTGTCCTGTAACTCCTATTGGATTAAGGTCAACCAACATGAGATGATTATCTGTGCCTCCCGATACAATCCTAAGTCCACCATTTTGGAGTTCTTCAGATAATATTTTGGCATTTTCCACAATGGATTTTCCGTACTGTTTAAATTCTTGAGTTGATGCTTCACCAAAAGCTACAGCTTTAGCAGCAATAATATGCATAAATGGGCCTCCTTGCATATTTGGAAACACAGCTTTATCAATAGGTTTTGCAAATTCTTCTTGGCTTAAAACTATTGCTCCTCTTGGACCCCGGAGGCTTTTATGTGTCGTTGTAGTAACAATTTGTGCATATGGTACACAGGTAGGATGTACTCCTGCGGCTACTAACCCGGATATATGAGCCATATCAACCATGAGAATTGCTCCCACCATATCTGCAATCTCCCTGAATCGCTTAAAATCTATGATTCTAGGATATGCAGTTGCACCAGCTACAATCAATTTTGGTTTATGTTCCTTGGCTAATTGTTCTATCTCTGCAAAGTCTATCAATTCTGTTTCTCTATCAACACCGTAAGACACGAAATTATATAGTTTTCCTGAGAAGTTGACTTTGCTTCCGTGGGTTAAATGTCCTCCTTGGTCTAATCGCATACCTAAAACTGTATCCCCAGGTTCAAGAAGCGCAAAATAAGCAGCCATATTTGCTTGTGCTCCACTATGTGGTTGTACGTTTACGTGTTCGGCTTTAAAGAGAGACTTTGATCTATCTATAGCAAGTTGTTCAGCCACATCAACATACTCACATCCACCATAATAACGTTTTCCTGGATATCCTTCAGCATATTTATTGGTTAATACTGATCCTTGTGCTTCTAAAACGGCCTTACTGGGATAATTTTCTGAAGCAATCAATATAATGTTGTTACTTTGACGTGTTTCCTCTTTTTTAATTAGTTCTGCTATATGGGGATCAGTTCTAATTAAGGAAGTCATGATATCCTCCTACCTTTACTCTATGGACATTTATTTAAATTAATTGCAGTAAAATTTATTAACGGATAGTAACTAGGATTTTATATGATTTGTACACCTCTTACAGTAATGTTAACTCCTACTATGAATAGACCGAGTGCCAAACATTTGGTAAGTATAGGTGTTTTAATTTTCTGGGATACTCTAGCTCCCAATTGGGCTCCAATAATAGCGCCTATGGTTAGAGCGAGAGCTATGATCCATTGATCATTTAAATCCCCTTCTAAAATGTTAGTGATATTTGCGGCTAACGATGAGCCTGATATTATAACCTGGCTTGTGGCTGTAGCTATGTGGATGGGGATTTTAAGTACTACAACAAATAGGGGTGTATTTATTATACCTCCGCCCACACCTAGCATAGCGGCCAAGAACCCAACTCCACCTGTCATCCCAATCCCAATTTTTTTATTTACCTTGTATTCATATACTGTACCTTTGTTATCAACTAACCTTCGCAATGTTCCATTAGTGGTCGTTGTTGAAGTCCCTTCTTTTCTGGGTTTGAAAAATATATATATGGCTAGTCCAGCTAAAAGCACACCAAACATAATCTGGAAAAAACTTTGTGGTACAAAGGATACCACGAGCGCCCCAATTATGGAGCCAGGTATTGCTGTAATAAGAAAGATGACTCCGATTCGGTAATCAATGCGCTTCTGACGAGCATAAGCTATTGTACTTGAAAGACCAGTGAAGAAAACGGCGATTAGAGAGATAGCCGTTATGGTAGCTGCAAGTTTTGAAGGGAAAAGAAGTATCAAAATTGGTACCATGATGAATCCCCCTCCAGCACCAATTAGCGATCCATAAGTTCCAGCTAAAAGCCCAACAAGCATCAACCCGAGAAATTCCAATTAGTTACTCCTATAGCTGTTAATATCTAAGTATGAAAGGGATGAGTATACCATTTTTGTTTATAGATTACATTTCAGAAATATATTCGTGGTATTATTTGCGATGGAAGGGAATTTATGATTCAAGCAATATTCTTTGATTTTTACAATACACTTGGCAAATTTTATCCTCCTAGGGATAAACTACAATCTTCTGCATGTGCAAATTTTGGTATTAATATAACAAAGAAAGGCATAGATAAGGGTTACGCACTTGCAGATGCATTTATGGCATCAGTCAAATCCCATGGTCCTTTAACAGATCTTACTGATACAGAAAGAGAGGAGTTCTTTGCAGAATATGAGAATCTTATACTGAAGGGAGCTGGAGCTAAAGTATCAAAAGATATAGCCTATAAAATATGGCTACGAATTCAGAAAATGGAATATGGAATTATATTGTTTGATGACGTTTTACCCACTTTGGATCTGCTTAATCAACAAGGTTTAACCTTGGGGTTAATATCCAATATTGGTGGTGATATCAAAAAATTAATTTATGACTTGAAATTATCTCTCTATATTGACTTCACTGTAGTATCAAGTGAGGTCGGGCATGAGAAGCCCCATCCAGCTATATTTTTATCAGCTCTTGATAAAGCTCAAGTACAGCCTTCTGAGGCAATTCATATAGGAGATCAAATTGAAGCTGATGTCAAAGGTGCCCGGGCTGTAGGAATTAATCCTGTTTTGATAGATAGATATTCAACTAATCAGCATTATACAGATCACCCACGTATTAAGAGTTTAATAGATATTTATGGAATTTTACCCAACTATATGGATGATATTTTCAAATAATCATTAGTATTAGAAAAGTATATTTCCCATGTTATTGTGTACTAGATGTTAAATTGATAAGCTGGAAGGACCTCTTTTGTTGCACCACATACAAATATTTTTAATGAGGCAGATGATATATGAGTCAGGTAAAGTCTAAAGGATCAACAGGCATAC
>CAYTFF010000129.1:2622-3673 GCA_964437045.1 uncultured Dehalococcoidia bacterium | reverse complement strand
TTCCTTGAACATTTCCAGCCTCCTAACCTAATTGATTTTATAAAGGTACCAATCAAATTATTGACTAACATTGATTAATTTAATTTAAGTATAAGATATTTTTGCCTTTAAGTCGTTAGATTAATTAATAAACAAGAATTATGGTACTGATCTAATTACATAATAAGATTCTTTTAGTTGCTATATTTAGTTTACGTGGTATCGTAATAGGAGATAGAATCTCTAAGAAGGTTTATTATCAGTTAAGGAGAGTTTTATGGTCTTGGAAAAATCCCCTCTTTCACCATATGGGCATTGGCAAGAATCTGAAAACATACCAATAATAACTGGGCTAACGGTAGACGATGTTGGCTTAATTGACGTGTCCGATTGGGCTAGGAAAGGGGTTAAAGGAGCATTTTTTAAACTAGATGGTGCTGAAGAAACATTAGATTCATATATTTGTGAAATTCCTACAGAAGGTAAGACTAACCCAGAAAAATATATGTTTGAAGAAGCTATATTTATATTATCTGGACGAGGAGCGACTACTGTTTGGCAGGAAGGAGGTCGAAAACACACCTTTGAATGGCAGAAAGGTAGTGTCTTTTCGGCTCCAATTAATAGCTGGAGACAACATTTTAATGGATCTGGTCAGGAACCTGCTAGATTTATTGCATTTACCAATGCTCCTCTTGTAATGAATATCTTTAGAAGTGAACAGTTCATATTTAATAACAATTTTGTGTTTAGTGAGCGCTTTAGAGATGAAGAAGATTATTTTAGTAAAGGGGGGGAAGGTAACTTTAATAAATATCATAATAGAGTTAGGCGCGAAGTAAACTATATTCCAGATATTTATGATTTTGTACTTGAGGACCAATGGGATCAAGCAGCATTTATGGCTGTTCAGATGGCTCAAAACACCCTGCAATCTCATGTGGCTGAATTACCTGTTGGAACCTATATGACTGCGCATCGGCATGGCAAAGCAGCACATATTATAGTTCTCAAAGGTAAAGGTTATAGACTGTTTTGGAAAGATTAAGAAGAAAAGAAAATGGTATAATGG
>CAYTFF010000129.1:568-2612 GCA_964437045.1 uncultured Dehalococcoidia bacterium | reverse complement strand
AGATTCAAATAAAGACGCATACTAGAGTTAAAATGATATATTGGAAACCCAATACACTTATGTCCCCTCCGGATATGATTTTCCATCAACACTTTGTAACCAGTAAAGAACCGGCTCGACATTTAGCATTCCATTTTGGTGGATGGCGAGTAATGTTTAAACACCTTTTTAAGCATAGTACCGCAATAAATGAAGGAGGACATAAAATTCTATATCATGAAGAATCTCCTGAAATACTTGATATATTTTCAAAAGAATTGAATAAGAATGGTATGAAACCTGAACCAATTGAAAAATGGCGTAAAAGTTAAAATATATTGTAGGTATTTGAAAACATAGATACGAATGTCTATATTTAAAGGACTATGTTGACAGTTCTTCTGTGTAATAACATAATAATAGGAGATATCCTTCTAAATTTTTATGAATTAATATTGGCTATTTTGGAGGTAGTATGGTATCACTAGTCGCAATCCATTGGTTAGAACCTGGAGACCCTAAGGGTCAAATGGAAGCTTTTTTAAAGAATTCTAAGAGACAGGCAAAAGGTATTATTTCTAGACAGATACTTCGCTCTAGAAATGATCCCAACAAGATAACAACAGTAAGTACCTTTGAATCTTTCGAGGATTATGAAAACTTCTTTCATATCGATCCAAAACGTTTGGATAGGCCTAGGACTGCTGATGATCCAACTGAGCTAGATGTCTATGATGATATTACGCCTAAATAAATTTTGATATTTATCAATTCATTGAATCTTAGTCTAGTAACAAGTGCCCAGGTCTTTGAAAGGACTGGGCACTTTGAATTTTGTATTTTTCTTCTTATGGGATTGTGGCTTATTAATCGCCTATACAAAAATATTAATCTGAGGCTAATTTATGTACGGTAAAAGCCCGAAAATCCGTGCAAAAGGAATATATTATGGTTGGGTAATAGTATTTCTTATTGCCTTGGCCACTTTCTTTCAAACTGCAGAAACATTGCCTGTGCAATGTGTCTTTTTAAAAAATATGACCGTAGAATTTGGATGGAACCGTACTGTTTTTACTGGTGCTCTAGCCATTGGGACTGTTTTAGGAGGATTAATATCTCTAGTTATTGGGCCTCTTATAGATAGAATAGGATCCCGTTGGATATTGGTGGTAGGGTTATTCATATTAGGTAGTTGTGTAATTTTGTTGGCTACAATTAATAGTCTTTGGCAATTTTACTTACTTCAAATTGTAGGAAGAATGGTGGCTATGGGATGTATAGCTCTATCGGCAGGTATAGTGATCCCAAAATGGTTTGTGTCAAAACGTGGAAGGGCAGCAGCAATTAGTCAGTTAGGTCTTAGAGCTGGAAACACTTTGACTCCTCTATATTCTCAGTTATTAATTAGTATATGGAATTGGCGATTAGCACTAATCGCTATGGGAAGTATGATATTAACAGTATCTATATTGCCTGTTGCATTTTTCATGAAGAGAAAACCCGAAGATATAGGGCTTGAACCGGATGGCAACTCTAATATTGATATGAGTCACAGTCAAAGTAATATGAAAGTGAATACCAATCAAAAAGAGGAAATATCTCTTAGTTTGCTAGTAGTAAGTAAACTCCCTTCTTTTTATTTATTAGTAACTGCCTTTACTATTGGGTATATTATGTTTCCTGGAATTAATTTACATTTGGTACCATATTTGACTGATCAAGGGTTGTCATCAGGTATCTCTGTAGGAGTATTAGCAATATTGTCAGGTAGTGGAGTTTTAGGATCACTAATATTCGGGCTGTTTGCTGAAAAAGTGGATGGAAGAAAGATAGTTACATTGAATTTTGTCATGGTGGCTGCGGGGTTTCTTTTACTTGGATTAGTTACTACTCCACAAGCTGCTTTAGCATGGGGCTTTTATCAGGGTTTATCACAAGGGGGTATTTTTACTCTTCAACAGGTATTATTCGCAGATTATTATGGCAGGGAATCATTAGGGGCTATTAGGGGCGTTGTAAGGGCAATTCATATGATGGCCAACGCTGTTGGTCAATAAGCAGAAAC
>CAYTFF010000129.1:0-558 GCA_964437045.1 uncultured Dehalococcoidia bacterium | reverse complement strand
ATCAATTTTAGCCAGTATAATGAAATCTTTTGCAAAACCTCAATCCTCTAAAGTCATAGAAGGGAAATGATTGTACGATAGGTTACTATTAATATTGAAACACTCAATAAATATGTTTGAGCATGTAAGTCTTTTTTAAGTAGGGTTCGTTTAAATTGAAAGGCCTTCTATGAAAAATATTTTTCATATTGCTTCGAGAAAACCAAAACATATTTTTTATGGTTGGTGGCTAATTGGGGTAGGGTTTATAGCTGGGGTTATCCAATCTGTTCTTTTTTCTTTAGGCTTTGGGGCTTTCTTTTTACCTATCGCTCAGGAATTAAATGTAACGAGGGGAGCCCTATCTGGTGCTTTTTCAGCAGTCCGTATTCAAGGAGGACTACTAGGACCATTTGCAGGATATTTAGTAGATACAATTGGACCTCGTATAATGATGGTAAGTGGATTCTTACTTTTTGGTACTGGCCTAATAGTTACGAGTAAAGTGAACTCTTTAACACAATTTTATGGAGGTTTTTTGTTAACAGGTGCCGGGGCTTACCTTTGTTGGTATATTCC
>CAYTFF010000128.1:3254-3677 GCA_964437045.1 uncultured Dehalococcoidia bacterium | reverse complement strand
ACATATGGGTAGAACAGCCGCAATTATTGATCTAGATGGAACTATCTGCTCTGGCCAATATAGGAAGGGGCTACCTGAGTATTGCCTAGCCAAGGAAATAAATTTAAGAATCTATTACTCTTTTTTCTTTAGTCACATTGGGTTATGGCTTTTATCTAAGGCTAAAATAATTTCTGAGAACACCTTGATTTCTCGCTGGGTTAAAGACATGGCTATATTGACAAAAAATTAGCCTAAAGATAAAGCGATGGATATGTTTAATTGGGTTGCAGAAAAACATGTGCTTGCCCGTCTTAGAGATGAAGTTATTAAGGATGGTCTACTCGAAAATAAAGATGATATCAATATTTATGATGGCTCTTATACGCCAGTTATTAAAACTAAAGAATTGACAAGAGACTTAGTTAATGAGATGAGAAGAGT
>CAYTFF010000128.1:0-3244 GCA_964437045.1 uncultured Dehalococcoidia bacterium | reverse complement strand
AGTTGGGCAGAATCTTGAAATTAAACATATTGTTGGTACAAAATTAAAAATGATGAGAGGGCATTACACAGGAAAACTGGAAGGTGATTTTTGCTTTGGTGAAGCAAAAGGAAAAATGCTTTATGAATATTTGAGCTCACTAGGAGAGGAAATCGACATGGCTAGTAGTTATTCATACACCGATAGGTTTTATGATTTACCGATGTTGGAGATGACCGGTAACCCAGTTGCAGTTTATCCTGATGATCGACTCCGTGCTTATGTGAAAACAAAAGGTTGGAGAATTATAGAGGAATTATAGAAACTTTGCTAAGTATAGAATTAATAAGAAAAGAACAGGATCTTGTTAAGGTAGCGATGGATAATAGAGGTGAAGATATATCAATTGCCACTATCTTGGAAATTGATGCCGAACGTAGAAGATTGATAGTTAAAGGAGACGAGCTTAGGGCTAGGCGTAATGAGGTCAGTAAAGAGATTGGCAGAATGCGCGAAAAACCTCAAAATCTTATAGAGGAAATGCGTTTGGTTGGTGTGGACATAAAAAATCTAGATGATGAAACTAAAGCTATTGAGTCTGAACTTAGCTCCATACTACTTACTATACCTAATATTCCTCTTGATAGCGTACCTAAAGGTAAAGATGAATCTCAAAATTCAGTCGTTCGGGAATTTGGACAAATTGAACCTTTAAAATTTGAACCTTTACCACATTGGGAGCTTGGAGAGAAATTAGACATTATTGATTTTGAACGAGGTGCTAAATTATCAGGTTCAAGATTTTATATATTTAAAGGTTTAGGGGCTAGGTTAGAAAGAGCATTGATTTCATGGATGCTAGATGTTCATACTAAAAAACATGGGTATACCGAAATATCACCGCCGTATTTGGTGAGACAGGAAACTATGTTGGCTAGTGGTAATCTGCCAAAATTTGGTGACAATTTATATCAAGATACAGAAGATGATTTATGGTTAATACCTACCGCAGAAGTACCTTTAACTAGTCTTCACAGAAATGAAATCATAAAAGGTGATATATTGCCGCTTTACTATACTGCCTACACTCCATGTTTTCGTAGGGAAAAGGCTTCAGCTGGAAAAGATACAAGAGGCATAAAAAGAGTCCATCAATTTGGTAAAGTAGAGATGTATAAATTTGTTGAACCCACCACGTCAGACATTGAGCTAGAGAAATTAATTAGTGATGCTGAAGATATATGTAAAATGCTGGCTATTCCGTATAGAATAGTTGAGCTTTGTACCGGTGATCTTGGGTTTAACGCGGCTAAAACCTATGATTTGGAGATGTGGGCTGCTGGTAGTCAGGAATGGCTCGAAGTGAGCTCGTGCTCTAATTGCACAGATTTTCAGGCGAGACGGGCGAACATTAAATATCGTTTATCTGATAAAAATAAAACCCAATTTGTTCATACTCTAAATGGGTCTGGTCTAGCACTTCCAAGGGTTATAATAGCGATATTAGAAAATTATCAACAAGTGGATGGCTCTGTAATGATACCAGATGTACTAAGACCTTATACGGGATTTGATGTAATTAGATAGTAAACATAAAAAAAGTTTTATTAATTTGGAGGGGTGGCCGAGTGGACGATGGCGCCTGTCTTGAACACAGGTATGGGGGCAACCTCATCGTGGGTTCGAATCCCACCCCCTCCGCTCAACATAAATTGGATTAGCTAACGTAACAAAAGATCAGTCTTTTAAGGCTATACCACAATTAATCAAATTCATGCAGAGATAACTGATGTAACTATAGTGGAGTCATTTAATGAAAATTCATGAATATCAGGCCAAGCAGATTCTTGCTGAAAACAAAATAAATGTTCAGTTAGGAAAGGTAGCATCATCTCCGGAAGAGGCTAGAGTAATAGCTAAAGATTTAGGTGGTAAAGCGGTAGTGAAGGCACAAGTACATGCTGGAGGTAGAGGTAAGGCAGGTGGTATAAAATTAGTGGATTCTCCCAGAGCTGCAGAGCAAGCTGCAGAATTACTTATTAACCAAAATTTAGTTACGTTCCAAACTGGTCCAAATGGAGTGCCAATTCGGAAAGTTCTTGTAGAAGAGGCAATGGATATAGAAAAAGAGGTTTATCTTGGGATCGTAGTAGATGGTCAAGCTGGTGGTGTGGTTATTATGGCTAGTGAGTCAGGTGGTATAGAGATTGAAGAAGTAGCTAATACGAATCCCGATAGTATCGTTAAAATTGTAGTTGATCCACTAGTTGGACTTCAGCAATATCAGGTAAGAAAACTATCATATGGGATTAATATAAAATCATCGTTGATTTCAACAGTAAATAAATTTATATCCAGATTATATTCCGTTTTTGTTGAGAATGACTTTTCTTTGGCTGAAATTAATCCCCTAGCAATAACCTCTGATGGTCGGGTCCTTGCATTAGATGCGAAGATTAACTTGGAGGATGATGCTCTTTTCAGGCATGAGGAGCTCAATGCACTTAGAGATACAGATCAGGAAGATCCTCTTGAAGTCCGAGCCAGTAACTATGGAATACAGTATATAAAATTAGATGGAGATGTAGGTTGTATGGTAAATGGAGCAGGTTTAGCAATGGCTACCATGGACATAATATTGAAAGCTGGATCACAACCCGCCAATTTTTTGGATGTAGGTGGCGGAGCAACAGAAGAGAAGGTTGCCGAGGCCTTTAGGATTATTTTAGCGGATTCTAAGGTTAAGAATATTTTGATAAATATTTTTGGAGGAATTTTACGTTGTGATGTAGCAGCACAGGGCATTGTTGATGCATGTAAGTCAGAAAGAAATGTAAATATACCTATAGTAATGCTAATGAGGGGTACGAATGTTGAGGAAGGGAAAAAGATTTTAGCTCAATCAAATTTGAATATAGATTTAGTGAACAATTTGAAAGAAGCTGCAGCTGCAGTGAATTCGAAAGGTATTTGATATGAGTATCTTAATAAATAGAGATACAAGACTTTTGGTTCAAGGAATTACAGGTCGTGAGGGTAGTTTTCATGCATCAAAATGTTTGGATTATGGTACCCATTTAGTTGCTGGAGTTACTCCTGGTAAGGGAGGGGAATTATTTCAGAATAAAATTCCGGTTTTTAATACTGTAAATAAGGCTGTTCAAGAAACTGGAGCCAATGTGTCATTAATATTTGTCCCCCCCGCTTTCGCAGCAGATGCAATATTTGAAGCTGCTGATTCAGGTATACCTCTTGTTGTGTGTAT
>CAYTFF010000127.1:3397-3684 GCA_964437045.1 uncultured Dehalococcoidia bacterium | reverse complement strand
AGGTAGCGCTTGCAATACTGTAGGTATTGCTATTGTAAATTTTCCCTGGCATCATTGGATTACCAGGTTCGATTAATTCGTCTCCAGTTGCTAAAATACCAATTAATGGTCTTCGTATAACCTTTACTGTCTTAAGTCCTAGTGAGGCAATCACACCAATCTCTCCGGATCGTAATGTTTGACCTTTCTTAAGAACAGTTTCGCCAATTGATATATCTTCAGCAGCTGCCCTAATACACGCTCCCTTTGGGGCAGTTATTTTAATTCCAATTTCTTTTAAACTATCT
>CAYTFF010000127.1:0-3387 GCA_964437045.1 uncultured Dehalococcoidia bacterium | reverse complement strand
TCCGTCTTTCGTTGCTCTTCGTCTGTATCTTCAAAAGGGATTACAGTATCCGCTCCTTGAGGAATGGGTGCCCCAGTCATAATTCGAATCGCTGTGCCGGGTACAACTCGCTCTTTTGGCATATATCCGGCAGCAGCATTTCCAATTACTTTTAGAAATATTGGAGATTCAGATGTTGCTTTCTCTATACTATTAAATTGAAGAGCATATCCATCCATCGCTGAGTTGGGCCAAGGAGGTACATTTATATTTGATAAAATGTCTTCAGCAAGTACTTGACCCAGCGAATTAAGTAATGATTTGTCTTCGATCTCTAGAGTATGAAATGGCTCTAAAATTCTTGATAGAGCTTCTTCAACTCCTAGCATAGAAGCATGGTAATGTTTATGGGCATGCTCCTTCATAAATAAACCTCTTTAAACTCGTAATTGAGCTGCGAATTGCCTTTCGAGCTTTGTGATAATTGTTTCCAAAGAATTGTTTACTTGATCAGCAGTAAGTGTAAAACCAGAAGATTGAAAATTGATTCTATAAGCAAGTGATTTTTTGCCTATTGGTACCCCTTCACCTTCATAAACATCAAAAACAGTCACATCTGTTACCAAATTTTCAGCTAGAATCACTTCCTTGATTTGTTCGGTAGTTATATTTGAATCTATTATTATGGCCAGGTCACGATTAGATGCTGGGAATTTTGAGAAATCATTAAACTTCTGTGTATTATGCTGGGAGAATTTTAAAAGAGTTTCTATGTGTAATTCTACAAAAGCGACAGGAGATGTATCAATTTCAAAACGATCTAAGATTCTAGGATGTACCTCTCCGATAGTTCCTACTTGAATCCCTTTATACTTTATATGTGCTGATTTTCCTGGATGGAGGAAGTCATCATCTTCACTTACTTCAAATGATGGCTTTAATCCTAAATTATCAAAAATTACTTCAACTATACCTTTCGCGTCATAAAAGTCGATTATTTCTTGGCTTGATTTCCATGATTGATGAAATCTTTGACCAGCAAGGGTGCATATAGCAACTTCTTTCTCGTCCGGTAATTCACCTGGTATAGGATTATAAATTCTCCCTACCTCAAAAATCTTCACAGTTTCCTCTTTATGCCTGAGGTTATACACTAGAGTTGATAAGATACTAGCTCTCAGTGATGGTCTAAGGAATTCCAATTCTTTACTCATAGGGTTAGCTAAACGTAAGGGCTCTATTCCATGTTTAATAACCTCGGCTTTTTCAAGATTCTCACGACTAATAAGGGAATAGGATATTGTTTCCTGAAGTCCTGCAGCTACTAATAAGTCTTTAATATTCTCCTTGAATTCCCTCAACTGCCAAGATTCAATTAAAGGTATTGGAGTAGACATTGAGACGGTGGGTATTCTGTCATAGCCAATTACTCGGGATACTTCTTCGACTAGATCATCTTCTATATGAATATCGGAGCGCCAATAAGGTATTTTTACAGAAAGGCTATCTCGTGTCTCATTCTTAATTTCAAAACCTAGTGAAACCAATGTATTTTTCATTTCCTCAATATCAAAGCTAATTCCTAGTATTTGATTAACTCGATGTGAGGTTAACTTGATTGTTGGTATCTCTTTTTGCCCAGGATATATATCAATTATTCCATGGGATACTTTTCCATTAGCAAATTGGGATATTAATCTGGTGGCCCTCCTAAGTGCTTTTTCTGCTAATTCTGGTCGCAGCCCTTTTTCAAAACGTAATGAGGCCTCAGTACGGAGTTTAAGAATGGTAGAAGACCGGCGCGTGTTTGAGCCACTGAAATTGGCAGATTCCAATAGAATATCTGTGGTAAATTCTTTGATTTCACTAGTTACTCCACCCATAATACCAGCGAGACCTATAGATCTAAGGGAATTGGCGATAGTTAATATAGGTGGAGATAGTTTTCGCCTGACATTATCTAGTGTAGTTAAGATTTCGCCTCTCTTTGCAGGGCGAACGATTATTCTATGGTCTGTCAATTCTTTATAGTCAAATGCGTGTAAAGGTTGCCCGTATTCAAGCATTACATAATTTGTTATATCCACGACGTTATTTATAGGACGTTGCCCAGCTTTGGTTAAACGCTCTTGGAGCCATATAGGGGAAGGCCCAATATGTACGTCAGAAATCAGGCTTGCTGTGTATCTAGAACAGAGACTAGGGTCTACTATATCTACTTGGATTTTATCTTCGATTGGTTCGTTTGTTTCGATATATTCTTTCTCAGGTTCTCGGACGGAAGTTCCTTCAATTGCAGCTACTTCATGTGCAATACCCAGCATTGAGAAACAGTCTGAACGGTTAGGAGTTGGCTCTAGTTCTAATATTGTGTCTCCGAGGTAATCACTCAAGGCCATGCCTAGTGGTGCATCTTCGTCTAGTACCAAAATTCCAGCGTGATCCGTTCCTAATGATAATTCTAAAGCCGAGCATATCATTCCTGCAGATTCAATTCCCCTAATCTTAGCTTTTTTCAAAGGCTGTTGTTCTCCTGTATGTGAATCAAAAAGTATTGCTCCTTCCTTTGCAAAAGCAATCTTTTGTCCAATCATTATGTTGGGAGCTCCACATATCACAGTGTGTATTTCATCAGGCAGTTCAACTGAAGCTAAAGACAGGCGATCAGCATTAGGGTGGGCCTCAATCGATTTTATAACACCTATAGAAACGTTGTTCCATCCACCTATTATTTGCACACCACTTACCTCTACCCCTGCCATAGTTAATCTATGTGCTAATTCTTCAGCAGGTAACTGTATGTCTACATATTCTTTTAACCAAGATAATGGTACTTTCACAGTGATTTACCTTTTTCAGCTTCAATTGTTAAATATTTTTTAAAGACATTAAAATTTCTGAATCACCTTAAGAAATTTTAGATATACGCTATAACTTCTAACAAAATTCAGGTAATATATTTTAGTCCATTTTTAAAATTGCCGTAGAAATCTTAGATCGTTAGAATAAAAATGTCTTATGTCATCTATTCCATACTTTAGCATTGCAATTCTTTCAATCCCCATTCCAAAAGCAAAGCCGGTATATTTTTTGGGGGCTTTGGGATGTACCATGCCAGCTCCTAGGATTTCAATCCACCCTGTTTTTTGGCATATTCGACAGCCTTTACCTTCACAAAGAAAGCAGTCTATCGCCATCTCAGCTCCAGGTTCTACGAATGGGAAATAGTCACACCTAAATCTAACGCGTCTCTCTGGTCCAAAAATCCTCCTGGCAAATTCATAGAGAGCTCCTTTCATGTGGCTAAATGTTATCCCCTCATCCACGGCTAACCCTTCTATTTTGTAGAAGTGCCATTCATGTGTAGCATCAGTGGCTTCATATCTATAACATTTTCCTGGTATTACT
>CAYTFF010000126.1:0-3709 GCA_964437045.1 uncultured Dehalococcoidia bacterium | reverse complement strand
TATAAAAATAAAATTAGGATTAAATTTTATAAATTGTTCGATAATTCCTTCATTATTTAAATCTAAATTCATGAAATTATATTTTGACCATCGCTGTCTACATTTTTTTAAATATTTTTCGTTGTTATCTACTCCAATATAGTCATCAATAAATTCACTTATATGTTCCAAGATATAACTATCGCCACAACAGATATCTAACATTCTTATATTTTTAAAATTATTTTGCTTAAAAATAAATTTGAAAAAATCATATTCATCGTTTTTTGCTCTAACAGATTTTTGATAAAACCTGTAAAGATTTGGATTTTTTAATAAAAAGTTAATCATGTAAGATTAGTACAATTAATTTATATAATAAATTTATAATTTAATATATTATAAATATCATATGCAATGCATAATATTAGGTTAATATTCTTTTTTGGTTTTAATAAAATATGATCAAGTCTTTATCAATAATATTTCCAGTTTATAACGAAGAATTAAGGTTAAAATCAAGTTTTAATCATATTTTTAGTTTTTTTAAAAAAAAAAAATTTTTTAAAATTGAAATTATATTTGTTGATGACGGTAGTGATGATAATTCAAATATTTTAATAAAAAAATTTACTAAAAATTTTTTAAATAAAAAAAAAAATCATAAAGTTAAGATTAAGTTTGTAAAATTAAAAAAAAATTCAGGTAAAGGAGCCGCTTTAAAACTAGGTGTTAAAGAAGCTAAATATGATTGGATTCTTACATCTGATATAGATATGTCCGTTTCATTATTTCAATTTACAGCTTGGCTAAAAAAAAAATTAATTAGTAATAAATATTTGGTTTACTTTGGATCAAGAACACATAAAAAATCAGTAGTGAAGAAAGAATTTATTAGAAATATACTTGGAAACATTATGAGATTTTTTGTATCTATGATTTTAGGAATAAAAATAAAAGATACGCAGTGTGGTTATAAATTATATAAAACAAAAATTGCTAAAAAAATATTTTCAAAACTTAAAAATTACGGTTTTGATCATGATTTAGAACTTGTTTTGCTTTTAAAATCACAGCATATAAGAATTAAGGAATTGCCTGTAAATTGGAAACATAAAAAAAATAGTAGTTTAAATATATTTTGGGAACCAATTAAAATGTTTATTGAAATATTTACAATTAAATTACGTTATCTTTAATTTTTTAATTAGCTCAATAAATTATAATAATAAACATTAGAAAGTATTAGTAAAACCGAAAAGTAAAGAAAGAATAATATTGAATACTTAAAGTTGATTATTAACCTAGAGCCGAAAAAAGTAAATGCCATTAAAATAATTAAAGGATCAAAATATTCTTGAAGAATTGGCGAGATAATAATTGAAAGTAAGATGAAATAAAAAATAATTAACTTATCATTTAAATTATTATTTACATAAATTAAGACTATTATCCAAGATACAAAAAATGAAAAATATATAAATATTTCTTGGATATAGATTTCTTTAAAAAGCAGTAGTGCTGTTTTATGTATGAAACCTTTACCAAGATTTACCTCATTATCGTAATTATAAAAAATTAATAAGTACAAAAGATAAATAAAAAACAGTGATATGAAGTAATAGTTTTTTCTTTCAGAAAAAAAATTTTTAAATGTGTCAAAAAAATTAGCATTTTTATAAAGAAGGAATGGAAATAAATAAAAAGCAATTATTGTTACAGCATAACCTATGTGTTCAAAATACAATCTTTTTCCTATTCCTCTGCCCTGAGCGTCAATTGAAGGAATTATACTTTCCCAACTTATTGCTAAATAAATGTATGGTAATGAAAAAATAAAATAAAATATAAATAATAAAATCTTTAATTTTAAATTTTTTCCAGAAAAGAGAAAATGAAAAAAACAAATTAAAGGTATGATAATTAATTTTTGATCAAAATAAATACAAAGTGAGCTAAAGAAAGTGGTAAAGAAAAGTAGATAATAATCTTTCCAAGAATGATTTGTGTTGGATAAAAATTGGTTAAAAAATAAAAAAGAAATTAACAAACATATAAGACCATAATTTTCTTCCAACCCCCAATAAGCACTAGTTCTAAAGTAAGGACTTAATAAAATAGTAGATGAAATTAAGATTAGTAATAGGTTGCTTTCACTTTTAAATTTTTGTTTTAAACATAAATAAAATAAAACTGGAGCTAGTAATGAAATTACAAAAACACTTTTTATAAAAATAATTTTATTTTCAATAAAGGGGTTAAACAATTTATGCAAAATATAAATTAAGGGAGGTCTACTACTTTTATAATAATTTTCCGGATCAAACTCAGCAGTGAATTTAAGTGCTGTAAATATATCGTTATTTAAAAAAGTCTGTATATTTTTCCATAAACCGTCAAAATCTCCTTGCAAAGTACCCGCACCAGCAGAGTTTTCTCCATAAATAAAACCAATAAAAAAAGATAAAATGGATAATAAGATAAGGAGAAGCGAAACAAATTTATAGTGGTTATTTATTTTCATTGAGGCATATATATAATGGTATATTAATATAAAAATATATTATTATATTAATATATTTTTACTGAGTTATAAGCAAATTAGAAATTAATTTACAATAAAGTTAATGAACTTACTTAATTTAATAAAAAAAAATTTATTCATACAAAATTTTGTAGCTACTCTAGTATCATTTTTTCCGCCTTATTTAGAATTTACTACATCAAAATATTTAGCAATCAAAAAAGCTATGTACATAACAGCTCATGATAAGACTCAAGGCAGCTATTTAGAATTTGGAGTTTTTACTGGAAGCTCTTTTAATTTTGCAATGAAAGTAAATAAAAGAATAGAAAAAATATTTGGAAAAATGAATTGCGAATTTATTGGCTTTGATTCTTTCAAAGGGTTCGGTGAAGTAAAAAAAGAAGATGAAAATCCAAGTTTTCAAGATGATGTATTTTCTGTAAATGAAGAAAAAATAATACAAAATATTCAAAAATGTGCAAAGGGACAAGAAATGAGAATTGTTAAAGGTTTCTATAAGGATACGATAGAAAATAAAACAACAAAAGATTTAAATATTGATAAAGCAAGAGTAGTTATGATTGATTGTGATTTAAAAGAATCAACAAGATTGGCTCTTGAGTTTATAAAGCCATCGATACAAGAAGGTACAATTTTATTATTTGATGACTATGTTTTTTTTAAAGGCAACGAACTCAAAGGTGAGTGTGGAGCTTTTAATGATTTTAAAAAAAAATACCCAGAAATATCATTTCGAAGAATTTTTGACTATGGATATGGCAGCCAAGCCTTTATTGCTTATAAAATAAACTAAGTTTTTTTATTTTTTAACTAATATAAAAAAAATAGAAAATTGAGCTAGTCGATTAGATCATGATAATATGCATCTCGTGATTCGAAAGATAATAATATCCTCAAGTTTATTGATTTTGATTTTTTTATACTCATGTAATACAGTAAAAGGGACTGCTACTGGCGCCGGAAGAGATATAAAAGCAATTTGGCATTACGGATCTTGCGCTTGGGATTGGGACAAAGATTGCCAAAAAAAATAAACTAGCCTAGTATATTAAAAAATAATCCAATAAGTCCTAGACCAAACACTCCAAGAAATATTGCCGCAAAGGTTATTCCTAGAACCAGCTTATCTTGTTTTGTCATTATATGTTCTTCACTCATAATTTAAATATAAAGGTGTTTTGC